>JALXAG010000121.1 GCA_026992315.1 Sneathiellales bacterium
GCGCTGCTGGCTGAAATTTCGGCCCCGGCGCCATGAAGGACAGTGCCTGCAACGCCGCCATCATGCGCGGTTCGTCGCGGCAGACGAAAACCACCGGCGCCGTGGCCGAAATTTCAGCCAGCAGCGCCGCGTTCCATCCCTCCGGCGCCCCGGCAATGACGCTGTGGCCGGGGCCCTGAAAACAGGTTTCGGAAAGCTTCAACGTATGACCTTGAACCGGTATGCCTGCAGCGCTTTCATGACGCTGTTGTCGTATTCGGGCGGCGGCGCCTCCCGGCCGATGGCCCAGCCATACAGGGTCTGATCGTCGGCCGTCAGCAGGTGCTCGAATTCATCGAGCGCCTTTTCATCGCAGGAAGGCAGAAATTCGCGGGCGAAACCGCCAAACAGCAGATCGGTTTCCTTCATGCCCGTGTAAATCGCCCGGTACAGCAGGCGCTTACGGCGGGTTTCGATATCTTCCTCGGGCATATCGCTCATGATCCTTCTCCTTGTCCCGCTGGATATAGACCATATCCGGCGAATTTGGAATCGATTCTGCGCCATGGATACGATTGCCCCGCGCCGCCTGCGCCCCTACTCTGTGGCCATGCGTCCCGAGATTCTCTATCCGCTGTTTGCCCCCGTCACCAGCCTGCCCGGCATCGGCCCGCGCATGGCCCGATCAATCGCCCGTCTGGCCGGGGAAAAGGTGGTGGATCTGCTCTGGCATCTGCCGGCGAATCTGATCGACCGCCGCCCCGGCCCCGACATCGCGGCGGCAACCGCCAACGGTCGCGGCAACGGCGATTATGTCACCCTGATACTCGACATCCGCGAACACCGCCGCGGCGGCGGCAGGCGCAGCCCCTATCGCATCCTCGCCCGGGACGGTCAGGGCGTGCCCGTCACCCTGGTGTTCTTTCACGCCCGCCCGGCCTATCTGCAGCAAAGATTTCCCGAAGGGGCGAAACTGGCCGTCAGCGGCAGGCTGGAGCGCTTCGGCGAAGATTGGCAGATCACCCATCCCGACCGTGTCGCCCCGGCGGCGAAAAGAGACGATATCGCCATCGTCGAAGCCGTCTATCCCGTTACCGCCGGGCTGCATCAGGCCGGCCTGCGCAAGGCCATACAGGCAGCGCTGTCGCTGGTGCCGCCAATGCCGGAATGGCAGGACCGCGCCTGGCTGAACAAACAGGGCTGGATGCCCTTTGCCGACAGTCTGAGGGCCGTGCACACCCCCCGCAGCCCCGCCGATCTGGACCCGCAAACCCCGGCGCGCCGGCGCCTTGCCTATGACGAATTGCTGGCCGAGCAGCTCACCCTGCAGATCGCCCGGCGCAAATGGCGGCATCTGCCGGGGCGGATCGTCCCTTCCGGCGGCAGGCTTTATCAGGGCCTGCGCAAATCCCTGCCCTATGCGCTGACGGGGGATCAGCAGCGCGCCCTTGAGGAGATCGCCGCCGATATGGGCAGCGGCCAGCGCATGCTGCGCCTGCTGCAGGGCGATGTCGGCTGCGGCAAGACGGTCATCGCGGCCCTGGCCGCGGCCATGACGGCCGATGCCGGGGCCCAGGTCGCCCTGATGGCCCCGACGGAAATTCTCGCCCGCCAGCATCTGCAGACCCTGCAGACATTGTTCAGCGGATTGCCCTGCCGCATCGCCCTTCTGACCGGCAAGTTGCCCAAGGGAGAACGCGAGGCCATCCGCCGACAAATGGAAAACGGGGAAGTGGATATCGTCATCGGCACCCATGCCCTGTTTCAGAAGGATATCGCCTTTGCCGATCTCGGTCTGCTGATCGTCGATGAACAGCACCGTTTCGGCGTTGCCCAACGGCTGCAGCTGGCGGCGAAATCGCGCGGCGGCGGCGCGCACACCCTGGTGATGACGGCAACCCCGATCCCCCGCACCCTGGCGCTGACTGCTTACGGCGACATGGATATTTCGCGTATCCGCGAAAAGCCGCCGGGCAGAACCCCGGTCACCACCAGCACCGTCCCGCGCGATCGCATCGACGAGGTCATCGCCGCCATCGGCCGCAAAATGGCGGCGGGTGAACAGATATACTGGGTTTGCCCCCTGATCGAGGAGGAGGAAGACACCCCGCCCGCCGAGGATGCGGGCGAGCGGGAAATGGCCGCCGCCACCGCCCGTTTCGAAGCGCTGCGGCGCCATTTCGCAGCGGAAGGCACACGGATCGGTCTGCTGCACGGGCGAATGAAGAGCGAAGAAAAGGAAGAAATCCTCACCGCCTTTGCCGCCGGGAAGATCGGCTGTCTGGTGGCGACCACCGTTGTCGAGGTCGGCATTGACGTTGCCAATGCCACCGTCATCGTTATCGAGCAGGCGGAGCGCTTCGGTCTTGCACAGCTGCATCAGCTTCGTGGCCGCGTCGGCCGCGGGCACAAGCCCGGTCATTGCATTCTGCTATATACACCGCCCCTTTCGGAGACAGCGCGGGCAAGGCTGAAAACCATGCGCGAAACCGACGACGGTTTTCTGATTGCCGAACGGGACCTTCAGATTCGCGGCGCCGGCGAGGTTCTCGGCACCCGCCAGAGCGGCATGCCGGAATTCCGTCTGGCCGATCCGGCGGAAGACGGCGACCTGATCGAGGCGGCCCATGACGATGCCCGGCTGATCCTGGAACGCGATGGCGACCTGCAGTCCGAACGCGGGCGGGCACTGCGCCTGTTGCTCTATCTCTTCGAACAGGACAATGCCATCAGAACCCTGCGATCCGGCTGAGAACGACGCAGTTCATTCCGCCGCATCCTCCCGGGCGCGGGCCTTCAGCTCCTTGACATTGGCATCGTCCTCATCGCCCGCGATCACCCCGACCGATATGACCAGCTTCATCCCTTCCTCGACGCTCATATCGAGATATTTCACATCCGCCTCAGGCACGAAAACCAGATAGCCGGATGTCGGGTTCGGCGTTGTCGGCACGTAGATGCTGATCATTTTTTCATTCAGCCGGCCGGCCACCTCGCCCCTGACCTCGGCAGAGACAAAAGCCAGCGTCCACATGCCCCGGCGCGGATATTCCACCAGCACCACCTGGCGGAAGGCGGTGGAGGACTGCGCGAGAATGGTTTCGATGATCTGCTTCAGGGCGCCGTAAATGCTGCGGATGACAGGCATGCGCTCGACGATGCGCTCACCGATGCGGATCAGGCTGCGGCCGAGAAAATTCGCCGTCAGAAAGCCGATCAGCGTCAGCACCACCACGGCAACGATCATGCCGAGCCCGGGCACCGAGAATTTGAGATAGGTTTCCGGATTGTATTCCGGCGGGATCAGCGGCGTGACCGTGCGGTCGACATAATCGACAAAGGCCCAGGCAAGATAAATCGTAATGCCGATGGGCGCGGTCACGATGATACCGGTCAGAAAATAATTGCGCAGCCGCGCCCCGAAGGAACGTCGCAGAACCGGCTTGACCGCGGGCGTATCGCCTTCATCCTTGCCGGAGCGCGATCCGCTTTGTTCCTTTTTCACTGACATCTCCTGAGAATACGCGCCAATACGAATTCTGCCTGATGCGAAATCCTGGCAACGTGCATGGGCCTGATTTATAGTGATTGCCGCCTGTTTTCAATATCCGGAGCCCCGATGCGCGCCAAAACCCTTTTGCGCCTGACCATTCTGCTGCCGCTGATGCTGTTGCACCTTCCTGCCGCCACGGCCGCGGAGGACCCGGCCTATATGCGCGCCATCGGCCATTACGAAGCAGGCCGGTTCGATGAGGCACGGGTTCTTTTTCTCAGCCTGGCCGACGATGGCCGGGCAGAGGCCGAATTCATGCTTGGCGTGCTCTATTTCTATGGCAAGGGTGTGCGCCAGAGTTCCAAGAATGCCGCCCTGTGGTTCTACCGGGCTGCCGAACAGGGCGATGCCAATGCCCAGCTCGCCCTTGGCTCCCTGCATATCCGTGGCGTCGGCGTGCGTCAGAATCTCAGCAAGGCCTTCATGTGGCTGACCCAGGCTGCAGAGAACGGCCCGCCCCCGGTCGCCCAGCGCGCCCGGCTGCTGCTGCAGGAAGTGGGCACCCTGATGACCGGGGAGGAGCTGGAAGAAGCCCTGACCGCCGCCGCCGGCTGGACGCCCCGGTCACGAAGGATCGGCGCGGGTTCGCCGAAATAAGAAAACAGAAAAATTTTATCTTTTTATTCACTCAGTCTTAACATCATCCTGCCATAATGCCCAAGTAATCGAAAGAACAGTCATTACAGTAGGGCATACGGAAAGCGGGCGATGAAACGGAATATCGGTTTTTTCTTCGGTATCGTTGCCGCCATGGTTCTGGTGGCGATGACCATCGGCGGCCATTCTTCACGGGCGAATATGCCGGGCATGGTAACGGTGCAGATCAGCGCCCCCTGATCGGGAGGTCCCTGGCATCACCATCCGGCCGATAAAACACCCAATAAAAACCCCGATGCCAGGCACCGGGGTTTTCTTTTTCGGCACCGGCCCGAACCGGCGAGGATCAGCGGCGACGGCTACTCATCGACATCCGCGGCCACCGACATCTTGACGATCTCGTCCGGGTCGATGACCACGCCATTGCGCGAGGGATCGCCCTTTTTGATCATGTCGACGAATTCCATGCCTTCGACCACTTCGCCCCAGATGGTGTACTGCCCGTCCAGCCACGGTGCATCGGCCAGGACGATGAAGAACTGGCTGTCGGCACTGTCCGGATCCTGCGCGCGCGCCATGGAAACCACGCCGCGCACATGTTTGGCATCGGAGAATTCCGCCTTCAGCTTCTGTCCCGAGCCACCGGTGCCGTTGCGGTTCGGATCGCCCGTCTGGGCCATGAACCCCTCGATCACACGATGAAACGGCAAGCCGTCATAGAAGCCCTGGCGGGTCAGTTCCTTGATCCTCGCCACATGGTTGGGGGCGAGATCCGGCCGCAGCTTGATTTTCACGCGGCCATATTCGAGATCCAGATAAATCATGTTTTCCCTGTCAGTTTCTGCCAGCGCACGACCCGCAGGCAGCACGGCGGCGGCAATGAACGTCCATGCAAGCAGCATCAGGAAAAAGGAGCCGGCACGTCTCATCAAAACACCTCGATACCTATCGTTACATGGTGCGTTCATACTAGGCGCGCCCGCCGCCAAGTCCACGGATTTTTACCTGAACCGCGGCAGAGGCGATTTTTTCACCTCCTCACGCCGTTGTTACGGGTTTTGAGGCCACTCCACCGCCCTTGCCGCTATCATGAGCACACACACCATCAGGCAAGGATGAAATAATCATGCCCGCCACAAGCCGGATTTTGCCATTCCTCACCGCCGTACTCCTGCTGGCCCTGTCCCCCGCCGCACCGGCATATGCCGGAACGGCAGAGGTGCTGAACGGGCATCTGCTGCTGCTCGGCGGGCGGGCACATCGTCTCGCCGATATCGAGGCCCCGTTGCCGGGGCGGAAATGTACCCTGCGCGGACGCATCATCGATTGCGGGCGCATTGCCGCCAGCCAGCTGATGGACCTGACCGCCGGCGCCGATGTGCGCTGCCGGCGGCGCGGCGACGGTGTATCGCTCTGCACCTCGAACGGTTACGACCTGTCGGAAGGCATGGTCTATACCGGCTGGGCCCGCGCCCTGAACGACACGCTGGCGGCAACGGAAGCCGCGGCAAAGGCAGCGCGGCGCGGCATGTGGCGGACGGTTCCGGTCATTCAGAAATCCGGCAAATAAGCCTCATAATCTTTATTTTTCAATAGTATATGCTATATTTTTAATCTCTTTCATTATGAAGGATGGATGATGGCGCATTTTGCCGATATTTCAGCTTGACCGCGCAGGCACGCCCCCCTATTTTCTGCCTG
>JALXAG010000122.1 GCA_026992315.1 Sneathiellales bacterium
TCCAGCGCCAGGAACTCGGGACCGCCCGGCTTGTAGGGTTCCGCCCGGATATTCTTCATGCAGCCCTTGAACCGGCGATGGATCGACCCCAGCCCGCCCCATTTCAGCCGGTAGGTCGGAAAGCCGTTGATCTGGCCCTGGCTCAGATGGTCGGCGCGGATGTAATTGCCGTAATTGTCCTCGTGGCAATTGGCGCAGGACATATCGAGCTGCCCGACACGGGTATAGTAAAGCTCCTCCCCCTGTTTCCAGAAAGGCGCCGCAGCACCGTCAACCGCCACATTCATCGGCATGCCGCGCGACTGCAGGCCGATGGCCGCGGTCATGCCCAGCATCTCGGGCGACTTGGTCCATTTCCACGGCTCGGCACCCATGCGGTTCACCCGGCAATCGTTGATGTAGTTTTCCATCGCCCACAACTGGCCATCCTCGTTGACCTTGGGCATCGTGGTACGCACCCCGGCCATTTCCGAGATGTCGCCATGGCAATCGGCGCAGGACTTGCCTTCCGAGCCATCGGCCGTGGTCCACAGCTCCAGGCCATAGTCGACCGCCGGCATGCCGGGGTTCTCGAAATCGTCGATTTCCAGCGCCTGGGTTTCCTCCGACCGGAACAGCCAGCCCGAATAGGCGGTGTCCAGCCCCGGAATATAGTCGGGCGCCTTCACCGTCGAGATCATTTCCTGGCCTTCGATGACCAGCGGCATGTCTGCCGGGTCTGCCAGCGCGGGACCGGCCAGGCAGATCGCCGCAAGCCCCGTTGCTATCAGTGTTTTTCTCATTGTTGTTCCCTCCCTGATCGCCGGCTCAGCTGACGCTGATCGACTTGGCGGCCTCATAGATGTCGCCATCGTCATCATACCAGGTGAACTTGAATTCACCGCTGGCGTCGACCTTGGCCTGGAACTCCACATACGGATTGGTGGAAATGGCCGGATACATGGTCATGTCGATCACGTTTGTTCCGTTGAAATCGCAGGTGAAGCGATTGATGATCGAACGGGGGATCTTGTTGCCGTCCTTGTCCTTGCGGTTACCCGATTCCATCTTGTGGCTGATCAGCGTCTTGATGGTGATCACATCGCCAGCAGCGGCGGTTTTCGGGACCTTGACGCGGGGTTTTACACCAGATGCCATAGTTATTTCTCCTGAATTCTTGTCCTGGACCTGTCATGCAGGCCCGGCTCAGCCGCCGCAGCCGCCGATGGTTACCTTGACGCTTTGCGAAGTCTTGATGAAGCTGCCGTCGGGCATCTTCGCAATCGCTACCACATCCTGGGTTCCGGCCAGCCGGATCCGGGTCTTGGCGGCCTGCGCGCCGGCGGCCGGGCCGAACTTGAACAAGGCCACGTCCGGGCTCGGGTTGGCGAGCGCCAGCACCATGATTTCCACGGCACCCGGCGCTGCCACGCCAATCGGCACGGTGTTGCCGTTCTCGGCGATTTCCGGTGCGGTCAGGGTAATATCGCCCTCGCCGGCTTCGGCGCCGCCGGTATAGGCCATGATGGCGTCATCGGCGGCAGCGCTCAGGCGCATGGGCAGCATTGCCACCACGGTTGCCCCCAGCCCCATCGCCAGTGCGTCACGTCGCGTGAGTTTCATACTCGTCTCCCTTTCG
>JALXAG010000123.1 GCA_026992315.1 Sneathiellales bacterium
CGCGCACGGCGCGCTATTTCCGCTGGTTCTTCATCGGCTGCCGCCGCCCGGAATGGTCGGGTATCGCCCCCGGCTGTTCCCATCCCGACCGCAACCCCGAACGGGCGAAGCTGCATGCGCTGGAACGGCTGCAGACACAACTGGCCCAGGCCGGCATAGAGGCGGAGGGGCTGCCCGACACCTCGTTCCTGCAGGCGGATATCGGCCGTTTTGCCCTGCCCGATCCCTTTGTCCTGCTGGTGCCGGGCGGCGCGCGCCATCGTCCGGAAAAACGCTGGCCCGCCGAATCTTATGCGGCACTGGCGGCCATGGCGGCGGCCAGGGGGCTGCGACCGGTCCTGCTGGGAACAGGCGATGAAGCCGAAGCGCTGGAAGCGATCGCCGCCGCCTGCCCGGATGCGATCAATTTATGCGGGCGCACCGATTTTTCCGATCTGGCCTCCCTGGCGCGGGCGGCGCGCTGGGCCGTCGGCAACGATACGGGACCGATGCATCTGATCGCGGCCAGCGGCTGCCCTTCGCTGACCCTGTTTTCCGCGGCCTCTTCCCCCGCGCGCGCCCGGCCCCGCGGTCCGCGAACCGCGTTCCTGCAGCGCGAGCCCCTGAACGATCTGAAACCGGAGGAGGTCTGGCAGAAACTCGCGGCCGTTTCCGGTGTAAACGCTTGACTTTGAATTCCATGATCCTAGGGTCCGGATCCTGAAGTTCCGGCGCTGTTGAACGAGGTATAACCATGTCATCCACCGAAACCGCCACCAAGCCCGTCAATATCACCCTGCCGGATGGAACGGTGAAGACCTATGACGGTCCCGTCACCGGCGCCGAAGTCGCCGCCGATATCGGCCCGGGCCTGGCCAAGGCGGCCATTGCCGTGACGATCGACGGCGAACTGGCCGACCTTTCCCGCCCCATCGAACGGGACGCGGAACTGCGCATCATCACCCTGCGCGATGAGGATGACATCGTTCTGCCGCTGATCAGGCACGATGCCGCGCATATCATGGCCGAAGCGGTGCAGGAGCTTTATCCCGGCACCCAGGTGACCATCGGCCCGGCCATCGAAAACGGCTTCTATTACGACTTCGCCAGGGACGAACCCTTTACCCCGACCGATCTGGAACGCATCGAGGAGAAGATGCATGAAATCGTCCGCCGGGACGAACCCTTCATCCGCGAGGTCTGGGACCGGGACGAGGCCATCGCCCATTTCCGCGAGATGGGCGAAACCTACAAGGCAGAACTGATCGCCGATATCCCCGAGGGCGAAGACGTCACAATCTATCGTCAGGGCAAATGGCACGATCTGTGCCGCGGTCCGCATCTGCCCTCCACGGGCAGGATCGGCCATGGCTTCAAGCTGATGAAACTGGCCGGAGCTTACTGGCGCGGCAAGGCGGAAAACGATCAGCTTCAGCGTATCTACGGCACCGCCTGGCGCAACGAAAAGGAACTGAAGGCCTATCTTCACCTGCTGGAAGAGGCCGAACGCCGCGACCACCGGCGCATCGGCAAGGAAATGGACCTGTTCCATTTTCAGGAGGAAGCCGCCGGCATGGTCTTCTGGCACCCCAAGGGCTGGACGATCTATCGCACGCTGGAGGAATTCATCCGCAGGCGCATCGGCAAGGCCGGGTATCAGGAGGTCAAGACGCCGCAGCTTGTCGACCGCAAGCTGTGGGAGGAATCCGGCCATTGGGAGAAATTCCGCGAACATATGTATACGACGGAATCCGAAGAGCGCGTCTTCGCCCTGAAGCCGATGAACTGCCCCTGCCATGTGCAGATCTTCCGCCAGAAGCTGCATTCCTACCGCGACCTGCCGTTGCGCATGGCCGAATTCGGCTCCTGCCACCGATACGAGCCATCCGGCTCCCTGCACGGGCTGATGCGGGTGCGTAACTTCGTACAGGACGATGCCCATATCTTCTGCACCGAGGATCAGATCGTCTCGGAAACGCGCGAATTCTGCACCCTGCTGCATGACATCTATCGTGATCTCGGTTTCGACGAGGTGCTGATCAAATTCTCCGACCGCCCGGAAAAACGCGCCGGTGACGACGCCATCTGGGACCGTGCCGAAGCCGCGCTGAAGGATGCCGTCACCGCCGCCGGCTTCGAATTCACCCTCAACCCCGGCGAAGGGGCCTTTTACGGGCCGAAGCTGGAATTCGTCCTGCGCGATGCCATCGGCCGCGACTGGCAGTGCGGCACGCTGCAGCTCGATTTCGTGCTGCCTGAACGCCTGGATGCCAGCTATATCGGCGAGGATGGCCAGCGCCACCGCCCGGTGATGCTGCACCGGGCGATTCTCGGCACCTTCGAGCGTTTCATGGGCATCCTGATCGAAAACTATGCCGGGCGCCTGCCGCTGTGGCTTTCGCCGGTACAGGCTGTGATATGCACCATCACCTCCGATGCCGACGATTATGCCAAAGAGGTCGCCGAACGTGCCGAAGCCGCCGGGCTGCGGGTGGAAACGGATCTGCGCAACGAAAAGATCAACTACAAGGTCAGGGAGCATTCCCTGGCCAAGGTGCCGGTGCTGCTTGTCGTCGGCAAGCGCGAGGCGGAGGAGGAAAAGGTTTCCGTCCGTCGCCTCGGCGACAAACGTCAAGAAGTACTTGCGCTTGAAGACGCGCTGGATAGACTTGTCAGCGAAGCGAAAATGCCTGCTTAGCAGGATTTTCCGCATGCCCCGCCGCCATCCGCCTTCCATGACGGACGCGGCGGGACCGACGATATGGTGAAACAGGATTGAAGGAGGGCCTAGATAGCTCGTCCACCGGTGAACTCGTTACCGACCCGTGAGGGTCCCCGAGTCAATGAACGGATAACCGCGCGAACCGTTCTGCTGATTGATGAAGAAGGTGTGAAACGCGGCGAGGTGCCGACCGAGGAGGCCCTGCGCATGGCAGCGGATGTCGGTCTGGACCTGGTCGAGGTTTCGCCGAACGCCCGCCCGCCCGTATGCAAGCTTCTCGATTACGGCAAGTTCAAATACGAGGCGCAGAAAAAGGCCAGCGAGGCGCGCAAGAAGCAGAAATCGATCGATGTGAAGGAAATCAAGATGCGCCCGAACATCGATGAGCATGACTATCAGGTCAAAATGCGTGCCATGAACAAGTTCCTGGACAACGGGGACAAGGTCAAGGTGACCATGCGCTTTCGCGGCCGCGAAATGGCGCATCAGGAACTGGGCCTGAAAGTGCTCAACCGCGTTCGTGAAGAGCTGGAGGAAAAGGCAAAGGTCGAACAGCATCCGAAAATGGAAGGCCGCCAGATGATCATGGTGCTGGCACCGCGCTAGCGCCGGCACCGGTCGCTGTATCCGGCGATAAAACGAACAGACAGGCGGAACAAACAGACAGGGGGAACAGGCAGAGGCCTTTCCCCCGCAGTTTTTCTTCACAGCCACAGCCCTGGCAACAGGGCCTTTCCGCTACCTCCTGCGGGTCACCGGCACATTACCGACCAGAATTCTGTCAATGAAACCGTCTTCATGGCGAAAGGGCAGGATCAGCCGGCACCAGCGCGTAATGGCAGAAATTTCAAACGGTGCATCATGTTCCGAGTACATCGGACAGCGCACCTGCAGCAGGGCCATATACTGCATCCTGAACAGCCGCGCCGTGGCCTTCGGCATGGTATCGACCTCGGAAATCCATTTGCCCGTCAGATCCATCTTCGAGGCCCCCGCCACGCGGCTGCCATAGACGCGGAAACGGAAATCGTTGCCATCCTCATTCGGTTCCAGCAGCAGGACATTGCCCAGGGCGGGAAAGAAGGCGAGGGCATCGATCTTTCCGCTCAGGGGAACATCCGCCTCAGGGCGCTGACTGCACCAATAGGCCCACAACCGGCGATGGACCGGTAATTGAAAATGATGTTCCCCGGTCTGCCGTTCATTCAGAAATCCATATACCAGCCCATTTACGGCAAAAGCCTGCGGCGGCGGCATGGCCGCCTGCAGGCCATCCACACTCAAAGGGCCGGTAAAATGCGAAAAGGAACGAATATCTGCCACCTGAACCTTATAGGCATGCTCATATCATGGCCGCAAGCCGAAAAGCTTCAGGATCAAAGTTTTCGCTTCACCCAACGGATCATCCGCAAGAAGTGATAAGGGCGCCCGGGACATGACAGCCGCTGCAGAACTTTTTCAGGCTTCCTTCCGCCGCTTGCGCTTCTGATCCGGGTGCAGGGTCTTGCCGAGAATATGGTCGTCATGGGCGATGACATGACGGCTGGAACCCACGATCAACGGATCCGGTCCGGTCACCACCTCCGGGTTCTTATCCGGATAGGGCAGCGAAGCCAGAAAATGCTGCATGCAGTTCAGACGCGCGCGTTTCTTGTCGTCGGATTTGATGATCGTCCAGGGAGCATCGGCCGTATCCGTATAGAAGAACATGGCTTCCTTGGCCTCGGTATAATCGTCCCACTTACCGAGGGAGGCCTTGTCGATCGGCGACAGTTTCCACTGTTTCAGGGGATCCGTTTCCCGGGATTTGAACCGGCGGAGCTGTTCTTCGCGGGTCACGGAAAACCAGTATTTGTAAAGGCGGATGCCGGAACGGACGAACATGCGCTCCAGCTCCGGACACTGGCGCATGAATTCGAGATATTCTGTTGGCGTACAGAAGCCCATCACCCGTTCGACACCGGCACGATTGTACCAGGAACGATCGAAGGCAACGATTTCCCCTGCTGCCGGAAGATGGGCGATATAGCGCTGGAAATACCACTGGGTGCGCTCGCGTTCCGTCGGCTTGTCCAGCGCCACGACCCGCGCCCCGCGGGGGTTGAGGTGTTCCATGAAACGCTTGATGGTACCGCCCTTGCCCGCCGCATCGCGCCCTTCGAAAAGCAGGACGAATTTCTGCCCGGTCTCGACGGCCCATTTCTGTACTTTCAGCAGTTCCACCTGCAGCTCTGCCTTGCGTTTTTCATAAATATCCCGCTTCATTTTTTTCTTATAGGGGAACTCGCCGGTCTCGAAGGCACGGCGAATCGCATCCGGATCCAAAGATGGGGTATCTTGCGATGCTTCGCCCTCGCTCACGATACCGCTACCCAACCCGGGGAATACTGTGTTCTTGCCCTGTCCCATCTCGTTCATCTTTCGCGCCCTTAGCCTGACTTCACTCTGCCGTTGAGCCAATCAGTATACTACAGTTCCATATTGGGAATCATGATCTGTATCAACTTCACCCCGGACACCTTGACAGCCCGCCACCGCGGGGCGGAAGATAACGACACCGATATGAATATGGGGCGGGAAGCGCATGATCGAGATCATTGTCAATGGCAAGCGCCACAGCCTGGACGCCAGCCCCGACATGCCTCTGTTATGGGCGCTGCGGGATATCCTCTCGCTGACCGGTACAAAATTCGGCTGCGGTATCGGTGCCTGCGGGGCCTGTACCGTTCATGTGGACGGGGCGGCGGTGCGTTCATGCTCCTTCACGCTGGACGAGGCCCGCGGCCGGCAAATCACCACCATCGAGGGCCTGCAGCAAAACGGCAGGTTGCATCCGCTGCAGGCGGCCTGGATCGCGGAACAGGTTCCCCAATGCGGCTATTGCCAGTCAGGCATGATCATGGCCTCCGCCGCCCTTCTGGCAGACAATCCCGCCGCCGATGACAATGCCATCGATAAGAATATCACCAATATCTGCCGCTGCGGCACTTATGGGCATATCCGCAAGGCCATCCACCGCGCCGCCAGGGAAATGTCATGACAACCGCTCTGACCCGCCGCCGTTTTCTCATCGGCGCCGGCATCGTCGGCGGGGCGCTGGTGGTGGGCTATGCCTTCTCGGGCAATGGGGAAAATACCGCACGGCAGCGCTTCCAGAAAGCGGGGCCTGAAGGGGGCGTGGCGCTCAATGGCTGGGTGCGCATCGATCCCGACGGCCGGATCGCCGTCGCACTGCCCCGGGCCGAAATGGGCCAGGGGGTCAGCACCTCCCTGCCGATGCTGCTGGCCGAGGAACTGGAAGCCGACTGGCGCATGGTCGGTTTTGAACAGGCACCGCGCGATCCGCTTTATGTCAACCGGGAAATTCTGGTCGATGGCGTTCCTTTCGTGCCATGGGATGACGGCGTGGCGGCGGAAACCATGCGCTGGGCCTACGAAAAATCCGCTTCCCTGCTGGGGCTGCAGGCGACGGGCGGAAGCACATCGGTCCGCGACGGTTATTATGCCATGCGCCAGGCGGGAGCCGCTGCGCGCGAAATGCTGCGCCGTGCCGCCGCCGCCCGCTGGAACGTGCCGCTGTCAAGCTGCATCGCCGAAAACGGCACGATCCGCAGCGGCAAGAAAAGCGCCCGCTACGGCGAACTGGCTGCCGAAGCCGCTGCCATCGCCCTGCCCGAGCCCCCGCGGCTGAAGGATCCGGCACAATGGCGCCTGCTGGGACACAGCCCCGCACGGCTGGACATTCCTGCGAAGGTAACGGGCAAGGCGCGCTACGGCATCGATATCCGCCTGCCCGGCATGGTCTTCGCCGCCTTCAGGCCAGTGCCCGTTTTCGGCGCCGAAATCGCCGGCCTCGACGATTCCGCGGCCCGGGCAATGCCGGGCGTGAAGAAAATTCTGGCCGTTCCCGGCGGGATCGCCGCTGTCGCCACCACCACCTGGCAGGCACAGCAGGCGGTCGATGCGGTTGAATTCACCCTCTCCGGCGGGGCGGAGGATCTGTCCTCCGAAACCCTGCTGGAGACATTCAGCGCCACTGCCGCGCGATGGGACGGTCATGTCTTCCGCGAAGAAGGCGATATCGGCACCGCCTTGGCCGGGGGGCGGAAAATACGCGCCGAATACCGCGTTCCCTTCCTGGCACATGCCTGCATGGAACCGATGAACTGCACCGCCTGGATTCATGACGGGCAGCTTGAAATATGGGCGCCAAATCAATCCGCCGATCTCGCGGCCATGGTCGCCGGCGGCATTGCCGATATCGACAACGACAAGATCACGGTACATACCCCTTATCTCGGCGGCGGCTTCGGGCGACGCGCCGACATGGATTATGTGGAAATCGCCGTCACCCTGGCCCATGCGATGCCGGGTACGCCGGTACAGGTGACCTATTCGCGCGAAGCGGATATGCGCCACGATCGCTTCCGCCCCGCTGCCGTCAGCCTGTTCGAAGCCAGTATCGACGAACAGGGGCAGCCGCTGGGGCTGCGCAACAGCATCGCCGGACCGTCAGTGGTCAAATCCTTTGTCGGCCGCCTGCTGCCCGGCCCCTTCATCACCCCCGATAAAACCACGGCCGAAGGGGCATTCGACAAACCTTATGAATTTCCCGCCCTGCAGGTCATGCACGAAACCGTCGACACCCCTGTGCCCTGCGGCTTCTGGCGCAGTGTCGGCCATTCCTACAATGCCTTTTTCTTCGAATCCTTCATGGATGAAATCGCCCATGCGGCGGGAAGGGATCCGCTCGCCTTCCGCCTGTCGCTGCTGAAGAATTTTCCCCGTCACCGCGCCCTGCTGGAAAAACTCGCCGACGGCTGGAACGCCCCCAAGGCGCCCGGCACGGGCAGGGGCATCGCCTTGCATGACAGTTTCGGTTCCATCGTCGCGCAAATGGTCGAACTGTATCGCCCCGACGAACAGGCGCCGATCCGTATTGCCAAAATTACGGTTGCCGTCGATTGCGGCTATGCCCTGCATCCGCAAACCGTCATCCGGCAGATGGAAAGCGGCGTGATTTTCGCCCTCAGCGCTGCCCTGCATGGCGAAATCACCATTGCCGACGGACAGATAGAGCAGGAAAACTTCCCCGATTACGAAATGATCCGCATGGCCGATGCGCCGCCGATAGAGGTGCACATCCTCAACAGCGGCGCCCGTCTCGGCGGCATCGGCGAGCCGGGAACGCCGCCGCTGGCACCGGCACTGGCCAATGCCCTGTTCGATCTGACCGGCCGGCGGATCCGGCGCATGCCATTCGGAGATGTCTTTGGCTATGCATAAGAGCATGTTCTTCATCAGAAGCTTTTTTTGTACCCTGGTCGTCCTGCCCGCATTGTTGCTGGCGGATATGAAGGCGGATGCCGGGGAAATGCGTCTCCTGCGCATCGGCACCGGCTCGACCGCCGGTACCTATTTTCCCGTCGGCACCCTGATCGCCAGCGTCATTTCCAATCCACCCGGCAGCCGCGCCTGCGAGAAAGGCGGCTCCTGCGGCGTTCCGGGGCTGGTGGCCATCGCCCAGTCAACCGAAGGCTCCATTGCCAATATCGATGGCATGATCGCCGGAAACCTCGAAGCGGGGCTGGTGCAATCCGATATTGCCTATGCCGCTTATTACGGAAAGGGCACATTCATGCTGCGCGGCCCTCGCCGCGGCATTCGCGCTATCGCCGCCCTTTACCCGGAGAGCATGCATCTGGTCGTCCGCCGTGGCAGCGGTATCGAAACCCCGGCCGATCTCAAAGGACGGCGCATCTCTCTCGGTCCGGAAGGTTCCGGCACCAACACCAATGCCCGGCTGGTTCTGCGGGCATACGGGCTGAGCCTGCGCGATTACATCGCCCTGTCCACAACCCCGGCCGAAGCCGTCGACATGCTGGCGGAGGGAAAACTGGATGCCTTTTTCTTCGTCGGCGGCTACCCGCTGGAGGCCGTACGCGAACTGGCCCGCGAAAATTTGATCGAATTGCTGCCGATCACCGGCAAGGCCGCCAGAACCCTGACACGCAACAACCCCTTCTTTTCCTTCGACAGTATTCCCGCCGGGGTCTATGAAGGGCTGGGACCGGTACAGACCCTGGCCGTACAGGCCCTGCTGCTGGTGCGCGCCGATCTGAAGCCCGGCTTCGTCTATGAGCTGACCAAGGCTCTCTGGCATCCGTCCCATCGGCAGATTCTCGATTCCGGACATGTGAAAGCCCGCCAGATTCGCCTGGAAAATGCCTGCCGGGGTGTCTCCATCCCCTTGCATGCCGGGGCGCGGAAATTTTATGAAGAGGCGCTGAAACCCGAAGATCTGACCCTGTGCCCTGAGGCGGAATGATCGCCCTGCAACGAGGAAACCGATGAACGCCATTGTCAGCGATGCAGAAGAAGCCGGCACCCTGTGGCTGCTGCGTCCGGAGGAATACGCCTCCTGGTTTGAGGCACGGAACGATACCGTCCGCGCCTGTCTGGCAGCGGCCGCCTTCAGGCCCGAGCCCGGCAGCCAGGCCACCATCCCGGGCGAAAACGGGCGCGGCGACATGATAAAAATCATCGGCGAAGATGCCGATATGTGGGCGATTGCCGATATCCCGAAATCGGCGCCCGGCCATGCCTACCGGCTCGAAACCTCCCTGCCGGCGGAACAATGTGCGGCACTGGCGCTGGGCTGGGGGCTGGGCTGCTATGTCTTCGACCGCTACCGCCGGGAACCGGCAGAGCCCCGCCCGGTTCTTGCCATCGGCGGCGATATCGATATCACCGATATCAACCGCCAGGTGAAAGGCATCGCCCTGACACGCGATCTGATCAATACCCCGGCCATCGATATGCTGCCCGACCGTCTGGCCGGGGAGGCCCGCGCCCTGGCCGAACGTCACGGCGCGGTCATGCGCGAAATCGTCGGCGATGAACTGCTTGAAGAAAACTATCCCATGATTCATGCGGTCGGCGCCGCATCTGCCGTGGCGCCGCGTCTGATCGACATGCGCTGGGGCGATGATGCCGCCTTCAGGCTGACCCTGGTCGGCAAGGGCGTCTGTTTCGATTCCGGCGGGCTGGACCTGAAGCCTTCCTCAGGCATGCTGCTGATGAAAAAGGACATGGGCGGGGCGGCAAATGTACTGGGCCTGGCATCCATGATCATGGATGCGGCATTGCCCGTGCGCCTGCGCGTCCTTATTCCGGCGGTGGAAAACGCCGTTTCCGGCAATGCCTATCGCCCCGGCGATATTCTGAAAAGCCGCAAGGGGCTGACAGTGGAAGTCGGCAACACCGATGCCGAGGGACGGCTGGTTCTGGCCGATGCGCTCTGCGCCGCCGATGAGGAAGAACCCGATCTGCTGATCGACATGGCAACGCTGACCGGCGCTGCCCGCGTGGCCGTCGGGCTGGAAATCGCCGCCATGTTCACCCCCAATGATGCGCTGGCCGGTGAATTGGCACAATGGGGTGGGGAATGCTGCGATCCGCTGTGGCGCCTGCCGTTGTGGGCCTCCTATGCCAAGCAGCTCGATTCCAAATTTGCCGATATCAACAATACGGGCAACGGTTTTGGCGGCGCCATCACCGCGGCACTGTTTCTGCAGCGTTTCATCGAACGAAGCGACAACTGGGTCCATTTCGATTTCATGGGCTGGAACAAGACTGAACGGCCCGGACGGCCTGTCGGCGGCGAGGCATTTGCCATCAGGGCATTATATGCCATGATTGCCCGGCATTGCGCTGCACCGGAAAAATGAACCAAGCCGCGGCCGGAAAATAACCGCAGGACGCAGAAGGGGGAGATGGCAATGCAGACGGATAGCGACATTCGCGATGCACTCGATATCTGGCGCCAGGCCATTGTTTCCGCAGTCCGCCGCGACGCCCCCGATCTTTCCGCCCGACAGATGGCCATTCTGCTGACCGTTTATCTGACGCCGCCGCCGCATACGGTGCGCGGTCTGGCGAAGGAACTGAATATTTCCAAACCGGCAGTCTCCCGGGCGCTGGATGCCATGGGTCGCCACAAGCTTCTCAAACGCAAGCGCGATGAAAAGGACCGGCGCAGCGTCCTCGTCCAGCCGACCATGGCCGGCATGGCCTATCTGGGCGAATATGCCGAGGATGTGCGAACCGCCCTCAGTCGAAAGCTGCAGGGCATGTCGGCATGACGCTCCCTTCCGGCGCGCCAGCCCTCGATGCCCGCCTTTTCCCCATTCGCGACGATCTCGCCGCCGATTGGCTGGCCGGTCAGGTCGATGCTCCCCGCTATGCCACGGCCCGCCGCCACACGGTCACAGCAGCACGGACGCCGCTTCATCCTGCCCCCGATGCGGGCCGCTGGGTGAGCGAACTGCTTTATGGCGAAGCCTTTCACGTTTATGAGGCAAAAGACGGCTGGTGCTGGGGACAGGCGGAACATGACGGTTATGTCGGCTATATCCGCAACCAGGCCCTGCAGGAAGCCCCGATGCCGCCCGATCCGGCCAGAACATGGGCCGTGGCCGCCCCCGCCAGCCATGTCTATGCCGAACCGTCGGAGAAGGCGCCCCCTCTGATGACACTGTCGCGCGGGGCCTGGCTGACGGCGGCCCGCGATGTCGAGGAACCTTTCCTCCCCCTTGCCGATGGCGGTTACGTGCCCAGGGCGCATCTGCGCCGGCCGGACGATTATCCGCAAAGGGACCATGTCGCGCTGGCGCGGGATTTCCTCGGCGTTCCTTATGTATGGGGCGGACGTAGCCATGCCGGCATCGATTGCTCCGGCCTGGTGCAGATCGCATTGCAGGCCGCCGGACGGATGTGCCCGAGAGATACGGACATGATCGCCAATGCCTTTATGCCCGTTCCCTTTGCGGAAGAGGAAATCCGCTCAGGCAGGGGATGCGAATACGGCGATCTGATCCTGCTGCCCGGTCATGTGATGATCGCATTGGGCGATGGCCGCGTTCTCCATGCAAACGCCCATCACATGGCGGTAACGATCGAGCCTCTGCGCCATGTTCTGGCCCGCCTCGATGAAAGGCAGGGGCGAATTCTCGCCATCCGCCGCCCCGCCGGGGCCTGACACGGTAATGGCCTGCCCCTATTCAACCTTCGGGATCGCAAATAAATCCTGATCGCGGTCGGGAAGAAAGATGCTTCCCGCCGGCAGAGGCTGAGAGGCCATTGGGAACGGGGGAATCGTTAATCACAATTCCATCCAGCGGGAAGCTTTCCATTACAAGCAACATACATGCCAATTCGCCCTGTAGTTGCCTTTGCGAAAAACCGCCTGTTTGCGCGATTTCCGTTTGGAGCCAGAATTATAAACTCATTATAATTCTCATTTTGAGAATCATAATGATATTGATAAGCTCAGCTCTGTCTTTTCGGATCAGGTGACGGCCTGTGCCGTATCGTCACGGGCGGCATCCTCATTGGAACCATCATCACTGCCCCCTTCATCTGCCGCCAACACCCTCCAGGCAGGAATGCACAGCAAAACCCGCGTTCCTTGCCCGAGAACGCTTTCAATGGTCAGGGATCCGCCATGCAGCTTGATCAGCGATGCCGAGATCGGCAATCCCAGTCCCGTTCCCTCGTGATTGCGGACAAGGCTGCTCTGCACCTGGCCGAAAGGCTGTAGAGCGGTTTCAATCTCCGCCTCGCTCATACCGATACCCGTATCGGCAATCGTGATCAGGAGGCCATCTTCGTTTTGCTCGCTCGAAATGGTGACCACGCCACCTTCAGGCGTGAATTTAAGCGCATTGGTGATGATGTTGAGAAATACCTGACGGAGTTTCAGCTCATCGCCGCGGATACGCACCGGCTCGCCCTTCTGCCATTCAATCCGGACCTGCAGGGATGCAGCACGATCTGCCACCAGGCGCAGTACCTTTTTCAGAACCGATCCGATATCGACTTCCCTCTCTTCAAGCTGAACCTTGCCCGCCTCGATCTTGGAGAGATCGAGAATGTTGTTGATCAGCTCCAGAAGATGACGGCCGCTGGCATGGATGTCTTCCACATAGCCGAGATATCGTTCATTGCCGACCGGACCGAACAGCTCCTTACGCAGGATTTCCGAAAAACCGATGATCGCATTCAGCGGCGTGCGCAGCTCATGTGACATATTGGCAAGAAATTCCGACTTGGCCCGGTTGGCCATTTCCGCCTGTTCGCGCGCCTGCAGGGATTGGCGGACACTGGCACGCAGGGCTTCCTCCGCCTGGCGCTGCGCCGTGACATCGCGGATATAGCAAATGAAACGCAGATCCCGCGAACTCTCCCCCTGCATGATGGAAAGGGATATCTGCGCCTGAAATGCCTTGCGCTCCTTCATGCGCATCTGCACTTCGCCCGACCATTGCCCCCGCTTCAATGCCTCGGCAATGGCCTTGCGGTACTGATCGCGCCATTGTTCCGCCATGAACAGGCCCGCGACATGTCGCCCTTCCATCTCCCGGGCACTGTATCCGAACAGATGGGCGGCGCCGTTGTTCCACAAGGTTATCCGCCCGCTGCGATCGACCGCGATCACCGCCTCACGCGCCTGGCGGATGATTTCCGCCTGTTCGTGCAGAATGGCACTCACGCGCTTTTCCTCGGTCACATCGAGCGCGATCCCACCCCAGTTGAGCACTTCGCCGTCGCGGTTCAGGGTCATGACGAAGCGCACCCAGCGCAGCCCTTTCTGCGGATGGATGAAACGAAACTCATGCACCGTCTTACGGTCCACCGACACCTTGTCCGGATCGGTGCAATCGTTGAAAGGGCGCCAGTCATCGGGGTGAACGAAGGGGCGCAGACAGGTCAGGTCCTCCATAAGCTCGCCGGCGGAGATGCCGACAAGGTCCTGAACGCCCTCGCTGATATAACGCGCCCGGGGCAACTCCCCCCGGCGGCGGTAAAGCTGAAACAGGGCCCCCGGCAAATGCGAAAGCATGGTCTGCAGCCGCTTTTCGTTTTCACGCAATGCCTTGATGTCTTCCGCCCGCCTGCGGGCCGTATGCCACAACCACCCCAGCAGCGGCAGACCGAGCCAGTAAACGACCAATACCTGCACCGCCGCCTCACCGTGAAAGGAAACGCCGGCCGGACCGCCGAATGCGTAAAGAATAAAATAATCGGCAACGAACAGACTGCCGGCCAGCAACAGCAGGCTCAACAGACCACCGGTCCAGCCGCGCCGCCACAAGACATAGGCGGCATAGCCGAATGCAAAGGCCACACTGCCGAGAACCAGCAACCGCCAGTCGGGAATACCGGACAGCATGGTATCGGCGAACATCAACGCCAGCAGGGACACAATACCTGCCCCCGCCCCCATGCCGGCGGCAGCGGCCACCATGATTGCCGATTGCGCCAGCCGCCAGTGATCATCGCCACCCAACAGCAGGGCCACCCCGCTGGCGCCGAAAATCAGACCGTAAAGTATCTGCCGGCGGCGCCAGGACAATGCCGCCAGCTTCTCCCCGGCATGGAACTGCACCAATGCCGGCAGCAGCATGAGAAACAGATCGCCAAGCATTTTCAACAACAGGGACGTCATGCCACCATTCCTCAAGCCCCTTCATACAGCCGTCCGGGCTGCTTCCTGAACCGCGGCCCGGCGCCGCATGCCCGTCCGTGCCGGTTCCCGGCCGTTCTTGTTGCCGATGGCGGGTTATCCTCCACGCAAGCAGCAAGCCTACACATTTAGCCATAGGATATAAAGTCCGGCTTGTTAAAACCGGGATCGGCTCTATACTGCCGCGGCTTCTGAAACACCGGTTATAGCTTCTGCTGCTGGCATATGGCGCCCGCCATGGCCGCGCACGACTGATGAAAAGACCCAAACAAACATGAAAATCCGCAATATCGCGATCATTGCCCATGTCGATCATGGCAAGACCACCCTTGTCGATGCCCTTCTGCGCCAGAGCGGCGTTTTCCGCGAGAACCAGAAAGTCGATGAAAGGGTCATGGACTCCAACGACCTGGAACGCGAACGCGGCATCACCATTCTTTCCAAATGCACGTCCGTCACCTGGCAGGATGTGCGCATCAACATCGTGGACACGCCCGGCCATGCCGATTTCGGCGGCGAGGTCGAGCGCATCCTGAGCATGGTCGACGGGGTCGTTCTTCTTGTCGATGCCGCCGAAGGACCGATGCCGCAGACCAAATTCGTCACCGGCAAGGCCCTGAAGCTGGGCCTGAAGCCGATCGTCGTCGTCAACAAGGCCGACCGCCCCGATGCCCGCGCCTATGAGGTTCAGGACGAGGTGTTCGATCTGTTCTCGGCCCTGGAGGCGAACGAACATCAACTCGATTTTCCCACCCTGTTCGCCTCGGCCAAACAGGGCTGGGCCTGCGAGGATCCCGACCGGCCGGGCGGCGATCTCTCCCCTCTTTTCGATCTGATCGTAAAACATGTTCCGCCGCCGGCGGCCGATACGGAAAAGCCGTTCAGCATGCTGGTGACGACACTGGAATCCGATCCCTATCTCGGCCGCATCCTCACAGGGCGCATCGAAACCGGCATCCTGCGCCAGAACGATACGATCAAGGCACTCAACCGCGACGGTGAATTGATCGAACGCATCCGCATCACCAAGCTGCTGTCCTTCCAGGGGCTGGAACGCATTCCCGTCGAGGAAGCGCAGGCAGGCGACATCGTCGCCGTTGCCGGCATGCAGGAGGCCAGCGTCGCCGACACCCTCTGCGCGCCGGAGGTGACGGAACCGCTGCCCTCCCTGCCCATCGACCCGCCGACGATCTCCGTTACCTTCGCCATCAACTCATCGCCCCTAGCCGGACGCGACGGCGACAAGGTGCAAAGCCGCGTGATCCGCGAACGCCTTCTGCGCGAAGCCGAAGGCAATGTCGCCATCCGTGTCAGCGAAAGCAGCGAACGCGATGCCTTCGATGTGGCCGGGCGGGGGGAACTGCAGCTTGGCGTGCTGATCGAAACCATGCGCCGCGAGGGTTTCGAACTGTCGATCAGCCGCCCGCGCGTGCTGTTCAGGACCGATCCGCAAACCGGGCAGAGACTGGAACCGATCGAAGAGGTCGTCGTCGATGTCGATGACGAATTTTCCGGTGTCGTGGTCGAGAAAATGGCCGGGCGCAAGGCGGAAATGACCGATATGCGCCCCTCGGGCGGCGGCAAGACGCGGATCACCTTCCTCGCGCCTTCGCGCGGGCTGGTCGGTTATCACGGCGAATTTCTCACCGACACCCGCGGTACCGGCATCATGAACCGGGTGTTTCATTCCTATGCCCCTTATAAGGGGCCGATCCCGGGACGGCGCAGCGGCGTTCTGATCTCCACCGGTCAGGGCAAGGCCGTCGCCTATGCGCTGTGGAACCTGGAGGAGCGCGGCGTATTGTTCATCGAACCGGGGGAAGAGGTCTATCAGGGCATGATCATCGGCGAACATTCCCGCGGCAACGACCTGGAGGTCAACCCCCTGCGCGCCAAGCAGCTGACCAATATTCGCGCCGCGGGCAAGGACGATGCCATTCTGCTCTCGCCGCCCAGGCGAATGTCGCTCGAACAGGCCATCGCCTATATCGACGATGACGAGCTGGTCGAGGTAACGCCGAACACCGTCCGCCTGCGCAAGCGTCTGCTCGATCCCCACGAACGCAAAAAGGCCATGCGCGCCCGCCAGGATTAGGGCTGCCCCCTTAATTCATTCATCCCGCGGCGCCATCTCCCAACGGAAGGCGTAGGGGGCCATGGCGGCGGCGATCGTCTCCTTCATGTTCATGGCCGCATCCGAAGCCTGATCCCGCCCGCCGGCACCGATCACGATCACGGTGCCGTAGCGCTCATCGGCACGGGCACGCACATCGACATCACGCCCCAGCGCCGCCTGCAGCAAGGGCCGGAAATGCATCTCCGCCGCCATCCGGCGCAACTGCGGCTTGAAGATCTTCCCCACCGCCGTCACCGGCATTTCGGCGATGATGTGCACCCGCTCCGGCGCGGCGCCCTTTTCCGGCGTATTGGCCCGGGCGAAGCGGGTCAGTTCCTCTTCATCCGCATCCACCCCCGGCTTGAGCTGCACATAGGCAACCGGTATCTCCCCGGCATAGGCATCGGGCCGGCCGACGGCAGCAGCCAGCGCCACCGCGGGATGGGCATGCAGGCAGTCCTCGATCATGCCGGGGTCGATGTTATGTCCGCCCCGGATGATCAGATCCTTGGCCCGGCCCGTCAGCCAGAAATACCCGTCCTTGTCGCGGCGGGCCAGATCGCCGGTCAGCAACCAGCCATCCTCCGTGAACAGCCCCTCGTTATGGCGTTCCTGCTTGTAACCGCCGATCACATTCGGCCCCTTGATGGCGATAACGCCGATTTCCTCATCGGCGCAATCCTCGGCCCTGCCCCCCTGCTCGTCGATACGCACGGTCTTCATGTCCTGATAGGGAAAGCGGATACCGATGGAGCCGATGCGCCGCTCGCCGTCAGGCGGGTTGAGGGCTGAGGCACAGGTACCCTCGGTCAGGCCGTAACCTTCGAGAATGCGGATCCCGGTTTGCGCCTCGAAGGCACGAAAGGTTTCCACGGGCATCGGCGCCGCCCCGCAAATGGCAAAGCGCAGCGAAGAGACATCGGCCCCGCCCTTGTCGATATTCAGCAATGCCGCATAGATGGTCGGCACCGCCGAAAACAGCGTGGCACGGTATTTTTCGACCACCCGCCAGAAATGAGGCAGCACATCGGGGCCGCGAAAGCCCTGCGGGCTCAGCAGCACCGTGCCGGAACCGGCCAGAAAGGCCGCCAGGCCGGAAATGATCACCGCATTGACGTGAAACAGCGGCAGGCCGAGCAATATCTCGTCCCTTTCGTTCAGCCCGGCCAGCATTGCGATCACCCAGGCTTCATAAGCTTCCCCCATATGGGTCTGCATCGCCAGTTTCGGCGTTCCCGTCGTGCCACCGGTATGAAAATAGGCCGCGATATCCTCCGGTGCGATCTGCCGGCCGCTGGCAAGTCTCGTGCCATCATAGCGGCCCAGACGGCTTTCATAGGATAAAATACCGTCCTGCGGGCGGTCCTCGCCGCCGATGGCGACGATATGTTCAAGACCCGGGTAAAGCTTCCGCACCGCCAAGGCCAGCGCCCATAATTCGGGTGAAAGGGCTTCCCCCAGCGTCACCAGCACCTTGCTGCCCGCATCGGCAAGGATATCGGCAATCTGACGCGGCTGCAGCAGCGGGTTCACCGCATTGACGATCCCGGCGGCCTGCCCGCCCCAGATCACGTAATGGGTTTCCGGCAGATTGGGCAGCAGATAGGAGACGACATCATGACCGCCGATCCCCAGATCGTTGAAAAAATTGGCCGTACGGTAAACATTCTCCAGCAGTTCCGCATAGCTGACCGTCCGCGCCTCGTCATCCGCCCGCCCGCGCGGCAGAAATCTTATCGCCGCCCGTTCCGGCCAGCGCCGGGCGGCACTGCGCAGGATATCGAGGGTGGTGAACGCCTCCATCCTTTCCTGCAGCGGGGTTTGCTCGATGCGTTCTATATCGGCCAGCGATGCCACAGGGATGTGCTTCATCCGTTCTTCCCTCCCCTCCTGCGGTTTTGTCGGCTTGTCCGGGTGCTTATCCCGGATTTTGGGAAACTATGCCGCATGCATCGGGCGGGGGAAAGGACAAATCGCCCCCCTTTCCCCCTTGCATCGGGAGGGAGAAGAAGGATAGTGAAACCATCCTGACAACAATCGAGCGGATCCCGACATGCTGGTGGTTTTCGGCGCCGTCAATCTGGATATCATCGTTTCCGCCGACCGGTTGCCCGGCCCGGGGGAAACCGTCTTCGGCGGCGATTACGGCCTCGGCCCCGGCGGCAAGGCCGCCAATCAGGCTCTTGCCGCCCATCGCGCCGGGGCCGCGGTTCATCTTATCGCCCGGGTCGGCGATGACGGCTTCGCCGGCCTCGCCCTCGCCAATCTGCGCCGCGAAGGGGTGAATATCGCTGCCGTCCGCCCTTGTGCGCATCCCACGGGTATCGCCACCATCTGCATCGACGGATCGGGCGAAAACCAGATCGTCATCGCCGGCGGCGCCAATCTGGCGCTGGAAGCCAGCGACGTTCCCGCGGACCTGCTGACCCCCGAAACGATCTTCCTGCTGCAGATGGAGGCCCGTCCCGAAACCAACTGGGCCGCCATCGCCCGTGCCCATGCGCGCGGCTGCGCCATCGCCCTGAACGTTGCCCCTGTCGCCACCGTGCCGCCGGAAATCCTCGACAAGCTCGATTACCTCATCGTCAACGAACCCGAAGCCCGCGCCGTCGCCATTGGCGAAGGGCTGGATGCCGGGGATC
>JALXAG010000124.1 GCA_026992315.1 Sneathiellales bacterium
TCGCCGCCGAACCCGATGGCCGCTGCCGGTATGGTCTGCCCCAGCAGCAGGGCGAAATGCCAGGCCATGGCCAGCAGGCCGAGCCAGGCGCCGCGCCGTTGCCGCCGGATCAGACGCCTTGGCATATCTGCCGGACGCGCCGGATGGGATCGCGGGGAAAGGAAAGTCAAGAGCGCCGCCCCGCCATGTCAGGCCGGTTCGGATGTGGCCAGGGCCTCGCGCAGGACGGCCAGACGAATCGGCTTGGAGAGTACCCGCACCCCGCCAAGGCCAAAGGCCTGGCCCAGGGATTGGGCGCTGTCGAGATATTTTTCGCTGTAGCCGCTCATCACCATGATGCGGGCGGTGGTTTTGCGCCCGGCCAGATAGCGGAGCAATTCGATACCGTCCACCTCCGGCATCACCAGATCCATCAGGATGGTGGTGGGGCCGAAACTGTCATGTAATGCCTTGAACTGTTCCGGATCGGATGTCGCCTCCACCTCGAAGCCCATGCCTTCGGCCACTTCCTTGACGAATGCACAGATATCCGGTTCATCGTCGATAATCAGCAAACGCTCAGCACTCATCGGCCATCCGTATTTCTGGGACGGGTGTCCCGTTACCGCCAATCAGGGCCGTTTGCCGCCTGCCATTTGTCGTTTCCCGTAAACCATCGGGCGAGGGCGGCTGTCCCCGTACACTAATTGGGGGGTATTTCAACATTCGCAAGCGGTTTGGACAAGTATTTTCCTGCTGCGATGCGGCTTTTCCCGTCTTCAGTGTCGTTGCCCGGTTCCCGCATGTCCGAGAGCCGGGCAGTGTGAGGACAAGCGGTGTATTCATGCTCAGATCATCATGCTCAGATCGTCAGTTCGATCTTGCCGAGGCGCTGGGTCAGCTTCATGTTCTCGGCATAATCCACCGGTACCGCAATGATCGCCGGGCCCTGCTGGCTGAAGGCCTCCTCCAGGGCGGGGACGAGTTCCTCGGCACTCTGTACTTCCTTGCCCCAGGCGCCGAAGCTTTTGGCGAGAAGCTCGAAATCGGGATTGCCGAAGGACAGGGCGCAATGGCGGCCGTCGAAGGCGTTCTGCTGTTTCCACTTGATCAGGCCGTATTCGCCGTCCACCCATACCAGGATGACGATCTGCAGCTTCAGGCGCACGGCGGTTTCGATGTCCTGAACGTTCATCAGGAAACCGGCATCGCCGCAGATGGCCATGACGCGGCGGTCGGGAAAGGCCAGCTTGGCGCCGATGGCACCGGGCAGGGCGAAGCCCATGGAGCAGAAGCCGTTGGAGATCAGGCAGGTATTGGCCTCGTCGCATTGGTAATAGCGGGAGACCCACATTTTATGCGCGCCGACATCGGAGAGCAGAATATCCGCAGGACCCATGATTTTTTCGCGTACGTCCCACAGGATTTTCTGCGGCTTGACCGGAAAGGAGGCATCGTCCTTTTCCATGGCGAAATCGTCCAGAATGGTCTGACGCAACCCGGCCCACCGGTCGATATCGTACAACGGCAGGCGACCGTCGCTGTCGAAGCGGCGGTTGATTTCCTCGTTGATCTGCCACAGGGCATCGGCGATATCGCCCATGACATCGACGGCGACGGGGTAGCTGTCATCCACTTCCGCCGCCCAGAAATCGATATGGACGATTTTCTTGCCCGGCGTCTTGTTCCAGTGCGAGGGGCTGTATTCGACCAGATCGTACCCGACCGAGATCACCACATCGCAATGATCGATCGCCAGATTGACGTGATCTCGTCCCTGCAGACCCATGGTGAAAAGGCAGTGCTTGTCGCTGCGGGGAACGGCCCCCTTGCCCATGAAGGTGTTGACCACGGGAATGCCGGTCTTGCGCGCCAGGCGGCGCAATTGCTTGGCGGCGCGTTTGCGCACGGCGCCGTTGCCGGCCAGGATCATCGGCCGTTTGGCCGATGCGATGATGTCCACCGCCTGTTTGACCGCCTTGTGATCGGCGGCCGGGCGGCGGGTTTTCAACACCGGCATCGGCCGGACCGCCTCGTCCACGCTGTGTTCGGCGACATCCTCGGGCAGTTCGACGATGGTGGCGCCGGGTTTTTCCGCCTCCGCCACCTTGAAGGCCTTGCGCATCACCTCGGGAATGGTGGCGGCATTGGTGATCGTCTGCGCCCATTTCGATATGGGCTTGAACATGGAAATGGCATCCATGTTCTGATGGCTTTCCTTGTGCAGGCGGTCGGTTCCGGCCTGGCCGATGATGCCGACCAGTGGCGAGCGGTCCATATTGGCATCGGCAACACCGGTTACCAGATTGGTTGCCCCGGGGCCCAGGGTCGCCAGGCAGACGCCGGGCATGCCGGTCAGGCGGCCATAGGCATCGGCCATGAAGGCGGCGGCCTGTTCGTGACGGCACAGCACAAACTCGATATCGCTGTCGATCAGCGAAATCATCACATCGGCGTTTTCCTCGCCGGGGATGCCGAAAATATATCTGACGCCCTCGTTTTCCAGGCAACGCACAAAAAGGTCGCTGGCTTTCATCTTCTTCGTCTCCTCGTTCCCCTGACGGGTCTCTGTCGCCCGATCGCTCGTTTCCGTTGTGTTCCGCTGTCTGCGCGGTATATGTTCCGGTTTCCTCCCGCCGATGTCGGCAGGGGCGGGCTATTCGCCCTTGTCCAGTTTCAGGGCGTCGATCCTGTTTTCGCGCAGCAGATGCAGGGCTTGGCGTTTTTTTCTGTCCGCTTTGCGTTCGCCATGCAGAATTCGGTTTTCCTGTGCGCGTTTTTCACGCAATTTACGCTGTGTCTTTTTCCGATGGCGATTGAGGTTGATGATATCCGGCATGCCTGATCCGTTCGCAGTGAATGCGCCCCTTTTCGTGGTCCCCCGCGTGAAAAGATTAAACGAAACCGGCGCGGGTGCAACCGGCATGCCCGCCGGGGTCGGAAAAATCCGTCTCAATCCAACCCGCAGGCGCATCGCGGAGGGGGCGGCATGATCCGGCGTCTGCTGCTCGTCATTCTGGTGCTGGCCGGGATCGGGGCCGGCATTGCGGCCGCTTACAGCTATCTCATGTCGCCGGAATACAGCCGCCGCCTTCTTGCCCGCATCGATACGGCGATGCCGTTTCGCATTGCCAGTGCCGCCCCGTCGGAAAACGCATTGTTTCCGCTGCCGCATATTCTGCTGCGGGATGTGGTCTTTTCCTTTCCCGGCCTTCCCTTTACTGCCAGCGCCGCCAGGGTCCGCATCGGGATGGATTTTCTTTCGCTGATCGAGGGGGTGCCTTCGGGCATCGACCTGCAACTCGATGACGTGACACTGCGCGCCGTGCGCGGGCGTCCCTCTCCCGGCGCGATGGTGCTGTTTCTCGCCGGGCTGACGGACAGGCTCGGCCAGAACGGTGACTGGCAGCGGATCCGTATCAATGGTCTGCGTCTCGCCGGGGGCGATGCCGGGGTCTCGCCGCTTCCCCCGGTCGCCGGGATGTCCGTTGTCCGCAAGGGGCGACAGATCGATATCGATATGGACGGGCAGCAGAACGCCAGCGGATTCATTGTGCAGATCACCTCCCTTCCCCTGAGTGAGGGGCGGCGTCTTCAGGCAAAAATCCGCCTGCTGGAGCCCGGCATGACGCTGACGGCCGATGCCCGCCATGTGCCGGGCGGGCCGTTGAGCGGGCGTTTCGAAGGTGAACTGGCGGCGCTTTCCCGTCTGCCGTGGTTGGCCGGGACGCTGGGCGGTGATCTCGGCGATGCCGAAGTCCGTGCATCGGGGCGGTTCGTTCTCGATGCCGGATCCCTGACGATCGTTGAAAGCGATATCACCGCCGGGCAGGGCAAGATGCGCCTGAAAGGGAAATTTCCTCTCGGTGACGATGACGGCCGGGGCTTCAGCGCCGATCTGGCGCTCAACCATATGACGGCCGGAACGCCGCTGTTGCGCCGTCTGGCCGCCCTTGGGGGGTTTACCGGCAAGAAGGCGGCGGTACTGTCCGGGTTGCGCGGGCGTCTTACCCTCAGCGCCGATGCCCTGACCGTCGATGACGGCCTGTTGCGTGCCGTCCGTCTGCGCGGTGTTTTCGTACCCGATGGCCTCATCGTCGAGGAGCTGGCCGCCAACCTGCCCGGTGAAGCTCGCCTGCTGCTGAGCGGCAAGATCCGTCCGGGCCGCTTTCAGGGCAGCCTGTCGCTTGAGGCCGATAATCTGCGGGCCCTGCTGGGATGGCTTGGCGTGAATACGGCGCTGATTGCGCCGCAGCGGTTGCGGGCGGCGGCCATCGCCACCGGGGTCGATCTGGATCGGGATAACCTGCGCCTGCAGGGGGTTGCCGCCCGGATCGACGGAGCGAAAATCAGCGGTGCGGCAACCATCGGTTTGCGTCGCCGTCCCTCTTTCGCCCTGAATGCCGCCCTCGACCGTGCCGATCTGGATGCCTATTTCCCCGCTCTTCGTCAGGGCTTGCCCGATGCGTTGGCCACAGCCTATTGCGGCGGTCCGCTGACGGCTCTGGCCGTGCTGAAGCGTTTCGATACCAATACCCGCATCGAGGCGGATGATCTGATCGTCGGCGGCAGGCGCTACCGCGATGCGCGCCTTGATGTCACCCTGTTCAACGGCGATCTCGTCCTCAACGATCTGACCCTTGCCGATGCCGCCGGAAACCGCATTGCCCTGTCGGGGAAGGCAGGGGCGGAAGCTCCTTCCCTGGATCTGCGCGGGCGCGGCGAGATCACGACTTCCGAGGGATTGGGGGCGGCGCTGACCGGAAAGGGATTTGTCAGTGCGGCGCTGCCTTTCGTGGGAGACTGGGGCCTGGCCATGAAAGCCGGGAAACCCTGTGCCATCGATCTGAAAGGGCGCATCGCTGGCGGCAGCGGACGGGCCTCGGCACTGATCGATGATAATGGGGTGCGCGCCCTGGATGCGGCAATAAAGGATGTACCGATGCGCCGGCTGGTGGCGCTGCAGCCTCTTTTCGCCCTTCTTGGTCCGGCGGGCGAAACCGCCGATATGCAGGCCCGTCTGGAGGAGCAAACCGGGGCGGGAGATGCCGCGCCCGCCACGCTGACGATGAGCTGGCCGGGGAAAATGCGCCTTGAGGCCAAAGGGCGCTGGGCCAACGATGAGCAGCGTTTTGCCGGGCGCCTGCGGCTGGAAACGCCGGAGGCAGGGCGTCTTGTCCGCTTGCTGACGGGGGACAGCCTGCCGGTCACGGATAAACCGATCGGCGCCGCCGCGCTCAGCGGCGAGGGCACGGTCGCCATGAATGCGCTGTCCGTGGAGGATTTTTCCCTGCTTCTGGGGCCGCTCAGCGCACGGGGATCGCTGCAGCTGACCGGCTATCCCCGCCAGCCTGCATTGTCGGCGGATCTGGCATTCGGCCATGTCCCGCTGGATCAGGTGCTGAAGCTGCCCCGCTCAGGGCTGGATGCCTGGCGGCGATGGACCCGTTCTGCGGATCCTTTTGTCCTGACCCTGCCGGAGCGCCTGAACGCACGCATCGCCCTGACGGCGAAGAGTCTGGAGGCCGGTCCGTGGCGGTTGTCCGATATCGGTCTGACATTGCTGGTCGATCCGCAGGCAATGCGCATCGGCCAGGCATCGGCAACCGGCTATGGCGGCGGGGTGACGTTTGCAGCGGCTTTGCAGGGTGGCGATCCGCTCATCCTGAACGGGGATCTGACATTGACCGGCATCGATCTGGCCCGTCTGGGCGATGTTCTGGCGCTGCCCTATCTTCGCGACGATGTTCTCTCCGGGCGTGCCGATCTGGCATTGCGTCTGCAGGGGCAGGGCTATGCGCCGGCGGGATTGTTCTCTTCCCTGAACGGGAAATACCG
>JALXAG010000125.1 GCA_026992315.1 Sneathiellales bacterium
CGCGAGGCCGAGGATGTCGCCTTCACCATCCTCTACGATCCCGAACACAATCTGGAGGAACGGATCCTGCGCGAACAATTTCTCGACTGATGAAGCACGCAAACGAAAAACCCGCCGAAACGGCGGATGGCAATGCATTGCAGGATGCCATCGCCTGGGCCAAGGCCTACCCGTTCAGGCAGCCGGAGGGCTCTTTCATCATGGATGGCGCAGGGTGGCGCCCGTTGCCTGAAGGCCCCCTGCCTGCCGGCCTGCTGCAGGGGCGGGAAGCGGTGATCGCCAGCGGCTCCAACGCCTCGCCGGAACGGCTGCAGCAGAAATTCCGTCCGGGCGAGGAGGCCGTTATCGTCACCGCCGCCTGGATCGGGGATTATGCGATCGCCCATTCGGCGCATATATCCTCTTACGCCTCGGTTCCGGCGACACTGCACCACCTGCCGGGGGCACGCAGCCGCGTTTTCATCAACTGGCTGACTCCTTCGCAGCTCGAAGCCATGCACGCGACCGAGGCCCTGGGCAGCCATTACGGCTATTACCGGCTGCACGATCTCGCCCTGGAATGCGACCATGACAGCGGATTGCGCAGCGCCCATGTCTACTGGTCGCTGCCCGGTACCCTGCATGCCGACGGCCGCCCCGCCCTGGCCGCGGACTGGGACCAGCCGGCCCTGCTGAATCTGGCCCGGCGGCTGCTGTTACCCGAAAACGACGAAATGCCCGTCGACGATTTCATCGCCCTGCTGCTGGGCGACGATGAACGCCGCAGGGCATTATCCGTTGCCCTGGGGGATCACGGCATCTTTACGCCCCCGCCCCGGGGCGAGCGGCTGCGCTGAGATGAAACCGTCCCTGTCCGTCCGGTTCCCCTGGCTCATGGTGCTGACCATGGTGCTGGGCACCGGCGGCGGGGCGCTGTTCGCCTGGCTGCATCTGCCCCTGCCCTGGATGCTCGGCGCCATGTCGGCCACCACCGTGGCCGCCCTGTCGGGCATCCGCCTGTACATGCCCTTCAGCCTGCGCATGGCGATGGTCGCCGTGCTGGGCGTGCTGCTCGGCAGCGCCTTTACCCCCGATATTCTGGATCAGATCGGCCGCTGGCTGCCGACGGCCCTGCTGCTGGGTCTTTATATCCCCCTGTCGCTGATCGTGGTGTACATCTATTTCCGCCGCTTGTGGGGCTATGACGTGCCGACCGCCTATTTCTCCGCATCGCCGGGCGGGTTGACGGCCATGATCCTGACCGGCGAAGCCATGGGCGGGGACGGACGCAAAATCGCCCTGGTTCACGCCACGCGCATTCTCATCGTCGTGCTGCTCATACCCGTATCCTTTCGCCTCTGGGGCGGTTTCAACGTTCAGCGCGCCGCTTTTTCCCTGGGCCATTACCCGCCTGTTGAGGATATATTGCTGTTGCTTGCCGCCATTCCGGCGGGATGGGGCGTCGCCGGATTTCTGCGCCTGCCGACCCCGGCCCTTCTGGGGCCGCTGATTGCCTCCATCGCCATTCATATCAGCGGGCTGACCGCGGCCCGCCCGCCTTTCGAGATCGTCGCCATATCCCAGATCGTCGTCGGTGCCGGCATCGGCACCCGCTTCAGCGGCTCCAGCCTGCGCCATGCCGGCAGGACCATCGTGGCGGCAACGGGATCCACCGTGCTTATGCTGGCCCTCGTGGCGCTGTTTGCCTCTCTCGGCACCAATCTTTTCGATCTTGGCGCACCGGGGCTGATCCTCTCCCTCGCGCCCGGCGGACTGACCGAGATGAGCCTGATCGCCCTGGCCATGGGGATTGATACCGCCATGGTATCGACCATGCATATCCTGCGCATTTTTACCGTTCTCTTCGGCGCCCCGGTGGTGTTTCAGGCATTGCGGCTGAAAGAGCGTTTCTCAAGACGCGGGTAATACAGAGCCAGGGCAAGGGCGCGGAGAACGAAAAACACCATCAGCGCCGCCCACAGACCGTGATTGCCGTAAAGACCCTGCAGCCATTCGGCCAGGGTCAGATAGCAGGCGGCGGAAACGATCATCGCATTGCGCATCTCCGCCGTGCGGGCGGCGCCGATGAAGATGCCGTCGAGATGAAAACACCAGAAGGAAAGCAGCGGCGCCAGCACCACCCAGGGCAGATAAGACCCCGCCGCCTGGCGCACCGGCGCCATCGCCGTCAGCAGCGCGACGATCCCGTCCCCCCACAGGGCATAGACCAGCATGTAAAACAGCGACAGGGCCAGCCCCATCGCCCCGGCTCGCAGCACCGCCCGGCGCAGCAGATCGCGGTCGTTGCGGCCGATGGCCTCGCCGACCAGCGCTTCGGCGGCATTGGCGAAGCCATCCAGCCCGTATGAGAGAAAGCCCAGGAAGTTCATCAGCACCGCATTGGCCGCCAGCACCACATCGCCTTGCCGCGCCCCGGCGGCAGTGAAATAGGAAAAGGAAAAAATCAGCAGCAAGGTGCGAATGAAGATATTGACGTTCACGGCCAGCAGATGACGAAACGCCGGAGGGGACCAGAACCCCCTGAAATCGGCCAGAACGACCCCGTGACGCCGGGCAAGTCCGATCGCCAGCGGCAAGGCGATAAAAACCGCCGAAATCTCGGCAATGGCGGTTGCCAGCGCCACCCCCTCGACCCCCATGCCGAGCTTCAGCACCAGAACGAGATCGAGAACGATGTTCAGCCCGTTCATCCATAGCTGGCTGATCAGCAATGCCCGGGTGTTCTGCATGCCGATGAACCAGCCCATGAAGGCGTAATTGGCCATGACAAAGGGCGCCGACCAGATACGGATGGCGAAATAATCGGCGGCCAGCCGGCTGACCGTTTCGCTGCCGCCGACCAGCGGAATGGCGACATGACGCAAAGGGACCTGCAGCAGGATCAGCACCAGCCCGATCGCGGCGCCAAGCGCCAGGGCGCGCAGCAATATCAATCCCGCTTCATGCCGCCGCGCCCCGCCACGAGCCTGGGCGGCAAGGCCGGTGGTGCCCATGCGCAGAAACCCGAAACCCCAGTACAGAAAGCTGAAGATCAGCGCCCCCACGGCGACGCCGCCGATCTTGTTCGGTGCATCCAGATGGCCGACCACCGCCGTATCCACGGCGCCGAGCAGCGGAATCGACAGGTTGGAGAGGATGACCGGCACCGCCAGGTGCAGTATGCGGCCATAGGCCGGTTCGCCGCCGCCCATCAGACGAGGATGTCCCGCAAACGGTACCAGGCGGCGACCGCGGGCAGATACCACGGATCGCCGTGATAGAACGGGACGGGTCGCATCGCCAGACGGTCGAAGGCGGTTCGCCCGTCCTCCTCCCGCCCGAGGATCTTCAGCGCCAGTTTGTGCCCCAGCCACGGCGCCATCGCCACGCCCGAACCGGTATAGGCCATGGCATGCCAGACCCCGTTCAGCCTGCCGATATGGGGCATGCTGTCCATGGCATAGGCGACATACCCGCCCCAGACATATTCGACCGGCACATCGGCAAGATCGGGGAAGATCTCGACCATTGCCCGGCGCAGCACCATGGCCGAAGTGCTCAGATCGTCTTCGAAGGCCCGCGTCCGCCCGCCCAGGATCAGGCGCGTTCCGTCCGGTGAGATGCGAAAATATCGCAGCATCGCCCGGCTGTCCGCCATCATCCGCCCGCCGGGCATCAGGGCCTGCAGGCGTTCCGGCGCCATCGCCGCCGTGGCGATGACGAAACTCTTTATCGGAATGACCCGCCGGGCAAAACCGGGTAAATGGCGCACGCCGTAACCATTGGTGGCCATCACCAGCTCACGACAACGGATATCGCCGCGCGATGTACGAACCGAAATGCCATCGCCCCCGCGCCGCCATCCGATCAGCCTGGTGCGGGCATAAGCCTTCATCCCCGCCTTTCGGGCGGCGGAGAACAACCCCTGATGAAAGCGCCCCGGATGCAGCCCGCCGGTATCGTGATGCACCCAGCCGCCATGATAGAGCGGCGAAACCAGATAATCGCTCATCCGCGATGGCGGCACCATTTCGGCATCGATGGCGAAATGCTTCTTCATTTCCTCCAGCGCCCGGGCCTGCGCCTCGAAATGCGCCGGCCGGAATGCGGGATAGAAGCGCCCCATCCGCCGGAAATCGCAATCGATGCCATGGCGGCGGGTCAGTTCCTCGACGAAATCGACCGAGGCGCGCGCCTCCTCCAGCATGGCGCGGGCGCCCTTTTCGCCAAAACGGCGCGATAATTCACCAAACCCGCCTTTCAGCCGGTCGCCGACCATGCCGGCATTGCGGGTGCTGGCGCCATGGCCGAATTCCTCCGCTTCGATCAGACAGACATCCCGCCCGGCTTCGCACAGGCTCAGCGCGGCGGACAGGCCGGTGAAGCCGCTGCCGCAGACGACGATATCGGCCGCCTCCGGCAGGTCGCCGCCTTCTGTCGTATAGGCCGTTTCCGGCATCCGCCAGAAAGAGCGATATTTCAGCCGTGCATATTGCATCTTGATCAAGCCGGGATACTGGTCAGACAGAACGCCGGCAGGATGGCGCATGCAAACAGGCGGCGCAAGGGGTGGATACGAATAACGCCCCGCAGTGCCTTCTCAGACAGGGTTTGACGGCAGCGGCAGGGAAACGGCCATCAGCATCGCCACCCGGCCGTCATCGCCGAACAAGGGCAGCAGCAGGCGCTGATAGCGACGGTGACGCATCTCACGGATACCAGTGATTTCATAAAGGCTGGGCTTGCCGCTGGCGACGACCTCCTCGTAATGGCGGCGGACCATTTCACGATACAAAGGCGCCTTCAGATCCTCCAGCCCCTTGCCGGTCAGGTCCCTGCCGAAGCGCTGGCTGATATCGCTGCCGAAGAGGCGAAAACGGAATCGCGGCACCTGTTCATGGACTTCGATCAACAGAATCTTGCCCAGAAAACCGACCAGTTTTTCAGGGGGAAAGTCGGCCCGCGCGGGCAAGCGGCCGCTGCTGCGGATTTCATTCCACATGCTCAATACGGGCGCGAAGGGGCCCTTCATCCCCTCTTCAAGGGGAATGGCACGATCTTCGCGCTGTTCGGCATCTTCGAGATACCAGTTTTCCATAGAACGCCTCGGTCCGCCCGGCTTTTTCATACTTTGCGGAAAATGGGAACTGCGCTATGCAGGATCAAGTCTATATCATTTTTTGCCTTCAGGCGATTTTTCACCGGAAAAGCTCCTCAACGGCAGACGGCGGAAAGATAAGAGCATATGCAGATCGATGTTTTTCTTGCCGTCCTCGCCGCAGCGCTGATGCATGCCGGCTGGAATGCCATTATCAAGATGCGGCTGGACCGTCTGTCGGCGATGACGCTGATGAGCTTCCTCATGGGCGCGCTGGCCGCCCTGACCCTGCCTTTCATCGCACCGCCGGGGGCGGAGAGCTGGAAATGGATCCTGACCGGCAGCGCCCTGCATACGGGCTACAAGCTGTTCCTCGTCCGCGCATATGCTGCAGGCGATCTCGTTCAGATCTACCCGCTGGCCCGTGGCGCGGCACCGCTGATCACCGCCGTGGCCGGGCTGTTTATCCTCGGCGAGGATCTGAGCGCCATGGCCATGCTCTCAATCGCCGTGCTCAGCATCGGCATCGCGCTGATGGCCTTTCGCGGCGGCGGGGGTATCAGCCGCCTGTCCGGTTCCGCCGTATTCTATGCCCTGATCACCTCGATCTTCATTGCCAGTTACAGCCTGAATGACGGCATCGGGGCCAGAACCGCGTCATCGCCCTTCAGCTACGGGGCATGGCTGTTCACCATCGACGGCTTCGCCATGGCGGCCATTGCCCTGCCCGCCC
>JALXAG010000126.1 GCA_026992315.1 Sneathiellales bacterium
GCAGGCGCACGAACATGCCTTCGATCCGGCCTTCCGCAGCCCTGAAGAGGCGATGCGCGAAGCGGTGGCCATGGGGGTGGGTGACGGGCCGGTCATCCTGGCCGATGTGCAGGACAATGCCGGCGCCGGGGCGGGGTCGGACAGTACCGGGCTGTTACAGGCGGCTGTCGCTCTGGCAGGTGATCGGACTGTTCTGGCCGGGCTGGTCTGCGACCCCGATCTGGCCGCCCGCGCCCATGAGGCAGGCGAGGGGGGCATGATCGATGCCGCCATGGGCCGGGCCTATGGCGATTATCCGCCTCTGCCCGGACCGTTCGAGGTTCTGGCCCTCTCCGGCGGGGAATTCGACTGTCACGGCCCCTTTTATGCCGGCATCCGTGCCAATACCGGCAAAACGGCGCTGCTGCGCCGCGGCCCTCTGACGATAGCGGTTTCCACCCGGCGCATGCAGGCGGCGGATCAGGCGATCTTCCGCCATCTGGGGGCCGATCCCGCCGCCTTCGATATTCTGATTCTGAAAAGCAGTGCGCATTTCCGCGCCGATTTCGCCCCAATGGCGCGCGGCATTATCAATGTCGATGCCCCTGCTATTTTCTGCGACCGGCCGGAACGCAACCCCTACCGCCACCTGCGTTCCGGGGTGCGTTTATGCCCGGGCGGACCGCTCAGCGGCTGAGCGGGGCTTTCGCAAGCGAACATTCCGCCTTACATGTGCTTGTAATATTGCTAGACTATCCTCTTTCTGGTTGCGCCTGAGGCGCCATGCAGACAGGGAGGGGATGAAATGAAACCGGGAAGAGGCAGGCTGACGCTGACGGCGGTAATCGCTTTACTGGCGGGGGCGGCGATGATGCCCGCACAGGCCCGTCAATTGACCCGTGTCGCGACGATGATCGACGGGGCCGAGGTAACGGGGCTGAGCGCCAACGGTTTGGGGGAAATCTTTCTCAACGTGCAGCATCCGGGCGGCAAGAACGCTCTGAAACAAGGGGATGTGCCGACGCAGATCGGCTATATGGCCGGTTTCGACCCCGCCACCTTTTCCGGTGCCGGCGTGGCCATCCCGCCCAAGGGGGAGCGTGACCGGGTTCATGTCGCCGCGGGCGATTACGTGGTGCTGGCCCGGGCCGGCGATGCCCTCGGCTCCGGTCAGGTGCTGGGCGGTGTCTATGACAGCAAGGGCAAGCTGATGTATGTCAGCAACGCGCCGGATTTCAACGGTTTCGTGCCGCTGGGGGCGAACAGTGCCTATCTGTACACGGCCTGGGAAGGCGCGGGCAGGGACGGGGCCTCGGCCATCAGCCGGCTGAAACTCGTTCGCGTCAATGGCCGCTGGCAGGCCGATCTTGAAAATTCCCGCATGATGGATCTGAGGGCCATCGACGGGACCTTGGTCATGTGTTCGGGAACCGTGTCCCCCTGGGGAACGCCGCTGATGACCGAGGAATATTTCTTTTACAACACTGCCGTGTGGAACCATCCCGATAATCACGATGAGGATGAGCGCCCGGGATATAAAGGCGGCAACGATGTCACCTATATCAAGCCCAAGAGCATGAACCGCTATATTGGCGGCGACAGCAACCCCTACCGCTATGGCTATGTGATCGAAGCGAATGGCGCCACCGGCGACAAGGTGCGGTTCGTCAAGCATTACGCCATGGGCCGCTTCAGCCATGAAACCGTCGCGATCATGCCCGATATGCGCACCACCTATCTGACCGATGACGATTCTCCCAAATATATCAACAAGAAATACAATACGGCTTCGGGCGGGGTGCTGTTCAAATTCGTTGCCGACCGCAAGGGCGATCTCAGCGCCGGCACGCTTTACGCCGCCAAATTGAAACAGGATGCGGGCACGGACCCGCGGACGACCGGTTTCTCCGTCTCCTGGATCGAGCTGGCCCATGGCAGCGATCGGCAGATCGCTTCCTGGATCGCCGAATATGACGGTATCGGCGTCAAGGATTACGTCGAGGGTAAAACCAATTACATCAGTAACGCGGAAATCAACGACTGGGCCGAAGGCAAGCTGCAACGGGATCTGAACGGCGATGGCCGCATCGGCTCGTACAGGGACGATCGTCCGGCCTTTCTGGAAAGCCGCCGGGCCGCCGCGGCGCTAGGCGCCAGCAATGAATGGGACAAGCTGGAAGGGGCGACGGCACGGGGCAACAAGGTCTATATCGCCGCATCCAGCATCGGCACCACGATGACCGCGGGCTATGGCAGTCTCGATTGGGCCACCGGCGCCCGGGACAAGAAAAATCAGGGCGATATCGCGCTGGACAAGGAAAGTTGCGGCGGTGTCTATGTGTCGGAAACCGGCAGCGATTACAACATGACCCGCCTGGATCCCTTCCTGATCGGCAGAAACACCGAAGGCAAGCAATGCGATGTCGACCTGCCGGCATCGCCCGACAATCTCCTGGCCACCGCCGATGGCAGCCTGCTGATCGGCGAGGATGCGGGCAGCAAGCGCCACCCGGTCGATATGTTGTGGCTGGTCAAGGGCGACTGAGGAAGGCCTGCCGCCGGAATCCATGACAACCGCCATCCCGGTTTCGGGCGAACGGGGTGGCGGTTCTGCCCGTGGCGGTTCGGGGCGGACCGTCAGGCCCCGTTCCTGTGTCTTCTATATCTGTTTTTCCTCGTCAGCGAGGGTGCACCATACCGGCGTGTGGTCGGAGGGGCGTTCGCGACCGCGCGGGGCCTTGTCGATATCCGCCGCTTCAAGGCGGTCGGCCAGCCAGGGCGACAGCAGCAGATGGTCGATGCGCAGACCGTGATCCCGGGCCCAGGCACCGCGCTGGTAATCCCAGAAGCTATAGGCATGCTCGTGCGGGTGCAGGGCGCGATAGGCATCGGTCAGACCGAGATAGACGATCTGTCGGTACAGGTGGCGCGATTGCGGGTGGCACAGGGCATCCTCGGCAAAGGCCGCCGGGTCGTAGACATCGGCATCGCTCGGGCAGACATTGAAATCGCCTGCCAGCAGAAAGGGAATCTCGGCCTTCAGCATGGCGCGGGCATGATCGCGCAGATGCTCCATCCAGCGGAGCTTGTAGGTGAATTTTTCGCTGTCCACCGGGTTGCCGTTGGGCAGATACAGCCCGCAGACGCGCACCCCCCTGACCGTTGCCTCGATATAGCGGGACTGGTCGTCATCCTCGTTGCCGGGCAGACCGCGGCGGATATCGCTCATCGGATGGCGGGAAAGCAGCGCCACGCCGTTATAGGTTTTCTGCCCGTGCACCGCGGCCCGATAGCCCGCGGCCTCGATTTGTGCGAAGGGAAAATTCTCTTCCGTGCATTTCAGTTCCTGCAGGGCCAGAACGTCGGGTCTGGCTTCTTCCAGCCATTCCAGCAGCCGCGGCAGGCGGACCTTGATCGAATTGACGTTCCAGGTGGCGATTTTCATGATCTTTCAGGCCTCCCCATGCAAACGGCGCCTTGCGGCGCCGTATCCTGCCTTTGCCGTCATTGCCTGCCGTGGCGGAATGCCCGCAACCCGCCGATCGGATGGAGCCGGTCAGATGGAAAAGGACGTTCCGCAGCCGCAGGAAGCGGTTGCGTTCGGATTATGGACACGGAAGGCCGAACCGACAAGTTCTTCGACGAAGTCGATTTCGGCGCCGGTCAGAAACGGCAGCGACATGGCATCGACCAGCACCTTGACCCCGTCGCGTTCGATGACCGTATCGTCGTCGTTGATGCGATCGTCCAGCGCGAAGCTGTACTGAAACCCCGAACAACCGCCGCCGAGGACCGAAACACGCAGATAGCGCTCACCGCCGCCTTCGGCTTCGATGATTTCGCGGGTGCGCCGGATGGCACTGTCGGTGACCCGCACCGGTGTCTGTGTCGTTTCGTTCATGATATCCCGCTCGCCGTTTTCCAGGACCGCAATCAACAAATCTCTGGATTATTGTTGAGCAAATATGTAGAGAGCGGACAGAAAAAGTCAAATTATGGCGGGGTTTTATCCACGCCGGTTCCGTGCGTTTTTCCGCCATCGGGCGAAAGCGGCGGCGCAGAGCGAAATTTTGGACAGGTGTCATGAATCTCTATCGCCATTTTGAAACGGCCATCAGGGCAGCGCTTCAGCGTCTGGTTGAGGCGGGCACGCTTCCTCCGGGACTGGATTATTCGCGCATTACCGCCGAACCGCCCCGCGATGCCAGTCACGGCGATATCGCCACCAATGCCGCGATGCTGCTGGCCCGGCCTGCCGGGCGCAAGCCCCGCGATCTCGCAGCCGAGCTTGCCCCGCTGCTGGCGGAACTGCCGGAGGTCGAAGCGGTCGATATCGCCGGGCCGGGCTTCATCAACATGCGTCTCAACGACGAATTCTGGCATGAACGCCTGCGGGATATTCTCGTTCGCTCCCTCGATTACGGTCGCAGCGACATCGGCGGCGGCGAAAAGGTCAATGTCGAATATGTCTCCGCCAATCCGACGGGGCCGATGCATGTGGGCCACTGCCGGGGGGCGGTGTTCGGCGATGCGCTGGCGGCGCTGCTGGAACGGGCGGGATTCGATGTTTGCCGCGAATATTACATCAACGATGCCGGCAGTCAGATCGATACGCTGGCCCGTTCGGTCTATCTGCGCTATTGCCAGGCGGCGGGGCGGGAGATTGGCGAAATTCCCGAAGGGCTCTATCCCGGCGCCTATCTGATTCCGCTTGGCGAAGCGCTTTATGAGCAGGTCGGCGAACGCTGGCTCGATGCGGCGGAGACGGAATGGCTGAACGAAATCCGCGATTTCGCCGTCGAAGCGATGATGGAACTGATCCGCGGCGATCTCGCCGCGCTCGGCGTGCGCCACGATGTCTTCACTTCGGAAAAAACCCTGCACGAAAACGGGGCGATACAGCGCGCGCACGATCGCCTGGCCGAGGACGGGCTGATCTATACCGGGGTGCTGGAACCGCCCAAGGGCAAGAAACCGGAGGATTGGGAACCCCGCCCGCAGCTTTTGTTCCGGGCGAGGCAATTCGGCGACGATACCGACAGGCCCCTGCAGAAATCCGATGGCAGCTGGACCTATTTTGCCGCCGATATCGCCTATCACCTGGACAAGTACGAACGCGGTTTTGCCAATCAGATCGATGTCTGGGGGGCCGATCACGGCGGTTATGTCAAGCGGATGAAGGCTGCGGTCAAGGCCATCACCGACAACAAGGCCGAACTGGATGTGAAGCTGTGCCAGCTCGTCAATCTGCTGGAGGACGGCAAGCCGGTGAAGATGTCCAAACGGGCCGGCACCTTTGTCACGCTGCGCGATGTGGTCGACCGGGTCGGGCGCGGGGTCGTGCGTTTCATCATGCTGACGCGCAAGAACGATGCGCCGCTCGATTTCGATTTCCGCAAGGTAACGGAACAATCGCGCGACAATCCGGTTTTCTATGTGCAATATGCCCATGCGCGTGCCCATTCGGTGTTCCGCAATGCCCGCCGCGACATGCCGGATCTGGATATCGGCGAGGAAGCGATCATGGGGGCCGATATCGGCCTGCTGCGTCATGAAGCGGAAATCGCCCTGATCCGGCAGATGGCCGCCTGGCCCCGCCTGGTGGAAAGCGCGGCCCTGGCCCATGAGCCGCACCGTATCGCCTTTTATCTCTATGATCTGGCGACGGCGTTTCACGGCCTGTGGACAAAGGGGCGCGATGAAGGCGGTTTGCGGTTTATAATCGCCGATGACGAATCGCTGACCCTGGCGCGCCTGGCCATGGTGCGGGCAGTGGCGACG
>JALXAG010000127.1 GCA_026992315.1 Sneathiellales bacterium
CCGGAGGACGACCACCCGCTGCCCGTGCCGCCGGGAAAGCGGCGTCGCTCACCGCGGGGCCCGTTTGGCCAGGATCCGCTGCAGGGTGCGCCGGTGCATGTTCAGCCGCCGCGCCGTCTCCGACACATTGCGGTCGCATAATTCATAGACACGCTGAATATGTTCCCAGCGCACCCGGTCCGCCGACATCGGATTTTCCGGCGGCGGCGGTTTGTCGTTGCCGGCGGCCAGCAAGGCATCGACCACCTCGTCGGCATCGGCGGGCTTGGCCAGGTAATCGGTGGCCCCTGCCTTGACCGCCGCCACGGCGGTGGCAATGTTGCCGTAACCGGTCAGCACCACGATGCGGGCATCGGGGCGGACGGCACGCAATTCGCCGACGACATCGAGACCGCTGCCATCCTCAAGGCGCAGATCGACCACGGCATAGCTGGGCTTGTTCTGACGGGCGACGGTCATGGCCTCGGCCACACCGCCGGCAACCGAAACCGTAAAGCCGCGCCGCTCCATCGCCCGGGCAAGGCGGTTACGGAACAATTCGTCGTCATCAATGATCAGCAGGCTCTTGTCTTCGCCCGCCGTGGCATCGTCGCCATATTCAGCGTTCATCAACTCTTCCCCAGGGCTCAGTGCGCCATGCGTTTATTCTGTTCTTTTTGCGCCTCTAATATGCCACGGCTCCATATAATCGCAACATTCACCCCCCTGACGCGCCCGCGCGCCGAACGGCGGTTGCGGAAAACGATGCGCGCCCCGGTCCGCTCCAGCAGCGTCTTGGCGATGAAAACCCCAAGCCCCATGCCGCCGTGGCCCCGGCGCGAACTCATGTAAGGTTCGCCCAGACGGCCGAGAATCTCCGGCGGCATGCCGGGGCCGTCATCGCAGATATCGACACGGACGATCTCCTGATCCCAGTCGATCTTGACCCAGACACGGGAACCGGCGAATTCCACCGCGTTCTCGACCAGATTGCCGATGGCGTGAATGATTTCCGGGCTGCGGCGGACCATGGGCTGACTGTCGCTGATATCGGGCTTGAGCACATCGACATTGACGACGACACGGCGCGGATTCTCCAGATGCGGGGCCGTTGCCGCCTCGATCAGGCCGATGATCGAGGTAATCTCGAAAGCGGGATCCTCCTCGGGCTTGCGCGACAGCCGTGCCAGGATCTCCCGGCAGCGCTGCGCCTGACTGGCCAACAGGCAGATATCGTCGTAATGGGGGCTGTCTTTCGGAATTTCCTTCGACAGCTCCTTGGCAACCACCGTGATGGTGCCAAGCGGCGTGCCCAGTTCATGCGCGGCGGCGGCGGCCAGCCCGCCCAGCGCCGACATCTTCTGCTCGCGCGCCAGGGCCATCTGCGTGGCATTCAGCGCTTCGGACATGCGCTGCCCCTCCGCCGCCAGACGATGAGCATAGATGCACATGAAGCTCATCCCCAGCAGCAGTGCCGCCCAGGCACCGATGATGAAGATATTCGGCAGCCAGACGCCGGCATCGGGCAACAGCTTGGAATCGGGAAAGAAAATCAGGATGTTCGGCAGCATCAGGCCGGTGCCGGGCCAGGGCAGCGGGTGCTGGAAGAAGGCAAGGAAGCTGGTCACCGCCACGGCCAGCCCCCACAGCATCAGCGTCGAGCGGCCGGAAAGAATCGTCGCCGAAATCGTCACCGGCACCACCAGCAGCAAGGCGAAGGGGTTGAGCAATCCGCCGTTCAGATACAACAGCGCCCCAAGCTGCAGCAAATCGAAGGCCAGGGAGGCCATCGCCCCCTTGTCCGTCAGATGGGTGGAGGGGGTATAGCGCAGCGCCAGCAAGGCATTGACCAGTGCCGCCAGTGCGACAACGGCCATGGAAGGTGTCAGATCCATGTCGAAGTCGAGCACATAGCGCACGAACAACAGGGTCAGCGTCTGCCCGATCACCGAAATCCAGCGGATATTGACCAGGGTTTGCAGCCGCACCGTTTCGCCGCTGGCCGTAGAGGCAACCAGATCGGCCACGGGCGAAAAGACGAAGGGCGGCTTGACAGCCTTTGCTTCCATGCCAATGGTCCTTCCCTTATGAATGGATGAATGCCGCCTTATGGCATTCTGTTATTATGGCCCCAATCGGAAAAAAACGCATCATGGCAAAAAAACGTATGGGCCTGTCGGCGCAAAACGGCACGGAATCTACGCCGGTACTGGGGGCAGTGCTTCCGGAAACCGCGGAAAACAACCATGCGAGCCGTCGTCTGTGGCTGATTCGCCACGGTCCGGTGCCGAACCCGGAAGGGCGCTATTATCCCCATGAGGATGTCGAACCCGACCTTTCCGACCGCGACAGGCTGCGCTTTCTGGCCGGCATTCTGCCGCCCGGGGCGCCGGTCGTCACTTCCGGCATCCGCCGCGCCGTGCTGACCGCGGAAGCCATCGCCGCCCAGGGCTATGCCATGGGCGGCATCCGCCATCACGACGGTCTGGCCGAGCAGAATTTCGGCGCCTGGCGCGGCCAACGTTACGCCGATACCCTGCCGGCTGCCATGAGCATGGCAGAGCTGGCGGAACTGCGCCCGCCGGAGGGCGAAAGCTTTGCGCAATTATGCCGGCGGGTGGCGCGAACGATCCGGCAGCTGCTCGACAGCAATACGGGCGGGCATCTGATCGCCGTGGCCCATGCCGGCACCATCCGCGCCGCCCTGGGCACGGCGCTGGATCTGCCGCCGGCGGATGCACTGCGTTTTGCGGTCGATCCCCTGTCCCTGTCGGTCATAGAGCATTTTCCCGGAGAGAACGGCGGCGCCTGGCGTGTCGTTCATGTCAATCATCAACTGCCGCTCGCCCGTTCTCACACATAGGCCAGCATGACGGCCACCGCCGCCAGCGCCAGCAGCAGCAGATGCGCAATCATCGCCACGCTGTGGCCGATGGCGCTATCGGAAACGGCGCTGGCCAACCGCCGGGTCAGGGCGCCGGGCAACACCCGGCCACCGCCCGCCCCGGCCAGCAACCCGCCATGGCGCAAACCGGCCATGCCACCGGGCACGCCGGTTATCGCCATCGCCAGAACGATCAGCAATGCCGACAGGATATCGGGCAGCACCAGCAAAGCCATCGACAGGCGCGCCGGCGTCTGAACGAAAGCGCGGCTTGGCGGTGGCTCCGCATGTTCCGCCACCTGCCAGAAGCTCAGCAGGGCGCGCAGGAATATCAGACCCGCCACCCCGGCCAGGGCATAGGCGAATACCGCCGCCACCGGTCCGGCGAGAAAGGCCGTCACCTCGTCATCGCCCAGGTGCCCCTCCATCCCCGGCTGCCACGGCACCCGCCAGGACGGGCAGGCCCAGACGAACAGCAGGCATTCGAACAACCAGAGGAAGGGCGAGAGCGGCGATACACGCAGCGCTGCCTGCAATCCGTATACCGCCAGGGCCGGAAACAACGGAAACAGCGCGATCAGCACACCGCGGACCCGCAGAACACCTTCTCCGCGCGCAGGGCGGTCGAGACGGCTCAGCAACACCCGGCCCAGCCGGGCAAAGACCGCCGCCGCCGTCCACGGCTGCAGCCGCAATGCAATCCGCCCGTCGAGCCAGCGGCCGATCAGGCAGACCGCCAGGGCGCCGAGAACAACAACAGAAGTGACCATGAAACCGTCCGTCATCCGGTTCACCAGAAGCCGGATCAGCCTGAACCGGGCAGATCTGCCGCCATCACCGTCATTCCTTTGCCCCCTGGCGGCGCAGGTAATCGACAACATCGCGCTTTCGCGCATCGCGCGCCATGGCCAGTGCCGTCCGCCCGGTATAATCGCTGCGGTTGATATCGGCCCCTGCGGCCAGCAACAGGCTGACAATCGCAAGATTGCCGGCCGCCGCCGCCTTCATCAGCGCCGTTTCGCCCTGCTGGTTTTCAGCATCGACGAAAGCGCCTCGTTCCAGCAGCATCTGGACCACCGACAAATGGCCGTTGGCCGCGGCCATGATCAGTGCCGTATTGCCATAACGGTCGGTCAGATCGACCTGGGCGCCGTTATCCAGCAGCAGGGCGACCACATCCTCGGATCCGTTCTGGGCGGCATAGATCAGCGCCGTCACGCCGCGCCCGTCGCGCTGGTTGACATTGGCGCCGCGCAACAGCGCCTTGCGGGCGGCATCGAAATCGTTTTCGACCGCCGCATCGATCAGTTCGCCACCGCCGAACAGGGATTGCGCGCGCGCACCCATAGGGGCGGTCATCACGGCCGATACAGCCAGTACGAACGCCACCGACGCCAACCACATCCGGAAACCCTCGCCCCGATGTTTCAGGACGTTTCCGTTCTGCATCATGCCTCCCCCCGCGCGAACAGCGCACGGTTTTCCTGCTGTCACAAGAAATACAGCATTTTCCCCATCCGGTAAAATCCGCAGTCATACCCGCCCCCTGCCGCCAAGCTTCCGGCGCCGTGCCGCATTATCTGGCGTTTATCTGGCGTAAGGCATAGGGAGCGGGGTTTGGCGAAATTGCCTCCATGCCCTATGATGCAGCGCAGCGAAAGAAACAAACGATCGGCAAAGGATACATGCTTTACCAGCTCAATCAGTTACAGAATGCGGCGCTGACGCCGGTACGGCTGTGGGCCGAAACCGGACAGCATGTTTTCTCCAACCCCTGGAATCCCCTCTCCTACACCCCGCAGGGGCGCGCCTTCGCCGCCGCCTGCCATGTGTTCGAACATTCCACCCGGCCCCACCCGAAACCCTCCTTCGGGCTGGACAGCACCGTCATCGACGGCAGGGAAGTGGCGGTAAGGGAACAGATCGTCCGGCGCAGGCCGTTCTGCCAGCTGCGCCATTTCGCCCGCGATACGGGGCGCGAGGATCCGCAGCTGCTGATCGTGGCCCCGTTATCCGGTCATTTCGCCACGCTGCTGCGCGGCACGGTCGGGGCGCTGCTGCCCGATCACGACATCTACATCACCGACTGGCGCGATGCGCGCAACGTTCCGGTTGAAGAAGGCGCCTTCGATCTGGACGACTATATCGATTACATCGTCGATCATCTCAGCTTTCTGGGCCCGGACACCCATGTGCTGGCGGTCTGCCAGCCCGCCGTGCCGGTTCTGGCCGCCGTCGCGCTGATGAGCACGGAAAATCATCCGGCGCTGCCGGCATCGATGACACTGATGGGCGGTCCGATCGATACCCGCCGGAACCCGACGACGCCGAACAAGCTGGCGACCTCTCATTCGCTGGACTGGTTCGAGCGCACGGTCATCATGCGGGTTCCCTACCCCTATCGCGGTCAGGGGCGGCGCGTCTACCCCGGTTTTCTGCAGCTTTCCGGGTTCATGACCATGAATCTCGACCGGCATATCGATGCCCATGTCAAGCTGTATCACCACCTGATCCGCGGCGACGGGGAAAGCGCGCAGGCACATCGCGATTTCTACGAGGAATACCGCGCGGTCATGGATCTGCCGGCGGAATATTATCTTCAGACCATCCGCACCGTGTTTCAGGAACACGCCCTGCCCCGCCACGCCATGATGCATCGCGACCGGCATGTCGACACCACGGCCATCCGCAACACCGCGCTGATGACGGTCGAGGGCGAGCTCGACGATATTTCCGGCATCGGCCAGACCCGCGCCGCCCACGACATCTGCCCCAATATCCCCGAGGACATGCGCATGCATTGGGAACAGAAGGGCGTCGGCCATTATGGCGTGTTCAACGGCCGCCGCTGGCGCCAGGAAATCGCGCC
>JALXAG010000128.1 GCA_026992315.1 Sneathiellales bacterium
GGCGGCGGCGATAGGGCCCCAGACGGCGGCGGCGGCAGAAACGGCGGGCCGCTTCCAGATCCGCATCCTCGTGTTCTGCCCGCAGGGCGCTCAGCGCCGCATCGATATCCTCTTCCGAAAGCCCCTTCTGCTGCAGATCGAAGCGGATGGCCCGCAGCCCCCGCCCCCGCCCGAACAGGGCCCGGCTGCGCATGCGGGCATAGGCAGAATCGTCCAGATAACCGAGACGACGAAACTTGGCGATGATGTCGGCAATCCAGGCTTCGGCTTCCCCTTCGTCGAAAAACCGGCCCCGTTCGCGCGCGCGGGCCAGTTTGCGGCGCATGATCTCCTGCAGATGGGCCTCCGAACTGGCATAGCGCCCGAGATAATGCAAAGCGGCATTTTCCAGATTGCGCTGGCGGTACGGGCGATTGCTCCCTCCCGCCCGGTCCTTGCGCCCGCCCTGTTCCCCGGCTGGAGCCATCAGAACATCCGGCGGACGAATTCAAAGGAACGCATGGCCAGCTGGCGCAGGCGTTGCGAATGGAAGGCAATGCGACGGCTGAAATAGCGCACCGGCCCGGCCAGCCGCCCCGTGGCATCGACGGGAGCGCGCACCCCCCATATGCCCAGCCCCGGCGTTTCCGGGCTGCCATAGCGCAAATCGTTCATTTCCAGATAGGCCCCGTCATCGCCTTCGATTCGGCGTACGGCAAAGGCTCCGTCCGAAAACCAGGCGAGAAGCCGCCCCTCGGCACTCTGCAACAGGGCCGCTGCATCGTCGCCTGTGACGGGCTCAACGGCATCGAGGCGGGAATTCTTCATCTCCCCCAGATCCACGGCCCCGACCCAACGGCGGCCCGTTTGCGCTTCTTCGGCATAGATGCGCTGAAAATAGGGGGTGAACAACACCGGATAGGCCATAAGGCGTCGATAGCGCACGCCGCGTTCGTCCAGCATCCGGGCGGCGATCACCCGCGCCGTATCGTTCATCGCCCCGGCCACGAACAGATACAAGGTGGACAGCGACAGAAAGGCGATGCCAAGGCCGCGCACCAGCCGCCAGCGTCGCGCCAGCAGCAGGCCGGCCAGGAATGGCACCAGCACCAGAACGGAATAGAGCGGATCGATCACCGGAATGACATGAAGCGCCGCCCGGAACGACGAGACGGGCCAGAAAATCTGGGTACCGTAACTGGTCATCACATCGAGAACGATATGGCTATACAGCCCCAGCAGCCATAATAACGTCCAATCGCGCCAGGCATGCCCCCTGCCGGATTCGGGGGCGCGACGGGCCGCGATCCAGCCGAACAGCGGCGCCGCCAGGGTCGTCACGATGAAGGAATGCGTCGCCCCCCGATGCAGGCGCCATTCATTGATCGGATCGCTCAGCAATACCGGCAGAACATCCAGATCCGGCACGGCCGCCGCCGCCCCGCCCCATACCGCCGCCCGCCAGCCGAGGCGCCGCCCCAATACCGTGGCGCCCATGGCACCGCCGAGCAGGGCATGGGTCAGGGTATCCATCGATCAGCGTTCCTTACCGGCGACGGCGGCTTCGGCGAAAGTGGCCATGCCGCGATGGGTCGCCACCGCCGCGCGGACAATATTGGCCGCCACCGCAGCCCCCGAAGCCTCGCCCAGGCGCATGCCCAGATCCAGCAGCGGTTTCTTGCCCAGGCGCTGCAGAAGCCGCGCATGCGCCGGTTCCGCCGAACAATGCCCGGCCAGGCAATGATCCAGCGCGCCGGGGCTTGCCGCCTCCAGCGGGGCAACGGCGGCACAGCACACATAGCCGTCCAGTACCACCGGCACGGAGCGCAGCCTTGCCGCCAGCACCGCGCCGGCCATCGCGGCAATCTCGCGTCCGCCGAGAACCCGCAGCACCTCCAGCGGTGTCAGGCTGCCATGGCGGGCGACGGCGCGGGACACCACCTCTGCCTTGCGGTTGACGCCGTCGCTGTCAAGCCCCGTGCCCGGCCCCGTCCAATCCTCGGCCCTGCTGCCATACAACCCGTGGCAGAGGGCCGCTGCAATGGTGGTGTTGCCGATGCCCATTTCACCGATGCACAACAGATCGGCATCGCCGTCCACCGCATCGAAGCCGGCGGCAAAGGCCCGCATGAATGCCTCTTCCCCCAATGCCGGGGCCTCGGTAATATCGGCGGTGGGCTGTTCGAGATCCAGCGCCACCACGTCGAGGCGGGCGCCAAGCTGCCGGCAAAGCTGATTGATCGCCGCGCCGCCCGCCTGAAAATTGGCGACCATCTGCACCGTGACCTCTGCGGGAAAGGCCGATACACCCTGTGCCGTCACGCCGTGATTACCGGCAAAAACCGTAACGCGGATATCGTCGGCGGCTATATCCGCCCGCCCCTGCCAGCGGGCCAGCCAGGCGGCGATCTCCTCCAGCCGCGCCAGCGCCCCGGGCGGTTTCGTCAACTGCCCGTCGCGTTCACGCACCGACTGGACCGCCCGTTCATCGCCCTGCGGAAGGGCCTGCAGCAGGGCTGAAATTTCGTCGATGGTTTTCGGTGTCTGCGCGACATTCATGATTGGCTCTCTTTACTCTATACAATGAGAGGGAATATGAGGAGGAGAGCATAATCGTGGACACAGAGACGGGCAAATGGACTTTGCGCCGGGCAGGGCGGGAAACCCTTGCAGCCCTGGCTTTTTTCACCCGCATTCCCATGCCTTCCGGCCCATGGCAGGAGATAACGCTGGCAGCATCCATGCGTATGCTCCCTCTGGTCGGGGTGATCGTGGGCGCCGCTATCGGCCTCGTTTACTGGCTGTTTACCGGCCTGCTGTCCGCCCCAGCGCCGGCCGGCGCCGCCGCGGCAGTGGCGACCGGGGTTTTGCTGACCGGCGCCCTGCACGAAGACGGGCTGGCCGATTTCTGGGATGGCTTTGGCGGAAGGAACCGCGCCCGGCGGCTGGCCATCATGCGCGACAGCCATCTCGGCAGCTATGGCGCCATCGCGCTCGTCATCGTTCTTTCCTTAAGGATAGCCGTCATATCGGCCGCCCCCCCGGCACAGATGGCCGGACTACTGATTGCCGCCGCCGCATTATCGCGTGCCGCCGCCGTTGCCCTGGCCCATCTGCTACCGCCTGCCCGCCAGGACGGTCTGTCCGCCAGCGCCGGCCTGCTGCCCCTGCCCGTTGCCGCCGGCGCGGTGGCAATCGGCCTTCTGGTAACCGTGATCGCCCTGCCTTTGGCGGCCGTCCTGCCGGCAGTCATTGCGGCATCGGCCGGAACCGCCGCGATATACCGGTTATCGTATCGCCGTCTCGGCGGCCAGACCGGCGATGTGCTCGGCGCGGCGCAGCAGGTTTCGGAAGCACTGATATTAATATCGATATTTAATATATCGGTTTGATATATTAAACTGTTGCATATCAGCAACGCGGTAACCAAAACGCATTTGCGGTGCCCTGACCTGATTGACACTAAACCGTTTGGTTTGTTTTATGGACTTGTCCGATTCAACGCCTGAAGCGGACGGCTCCGAAAGTTGCGGCATCAACGGCACCTCCCGGCCGGCGATGCATTTGGTGGAATTTGTTATCAAGAGGGTAAAGATGAAAAACGTACTCTACGGCACGACCGCGCTGATCGCAGCCGGCATGCTCGCCAGCGGCTCGGCTGCCGCTGCCGAAAAGATCAAGCTCAATGTCGGCGGTTATTTCAAGGCCTTTGGCGTTTATGTCAACGAAGATGCCGCCAACCGTCGCAGCAACGCTCTGGTCCGCGAGGCCGAAATTCACTTCACCGGCAAGACCACGCTGGACAATGGCCTGCAGGTTGGCGTCAACGTTCAGCTCGAAGCGGAAACCTGCGCCGACCAGATCGATGAATCCTTCATCTACTTCCAGGGCTCCTGGGGTCGGGTGAACATCGGTGCCGAGGACGGTGCCGCCAATACCATGACCTATGGCGATGTCGGCGGCGTTGCCGATGGCGGCGTCGGCACCCCGTCCTTCAATTACATTCAGGGCGCAACCATCTTCGTCTTCCCCGATCTCAGCGGCGATGCCGAAAAGCTGACCTATTACACGCCGCGCTTCTCCGGCTTCCAGTTCGGTGTCTCCTACACGCCTGACCGCGCCTGCGAAGCCGCCAACGGCGCTTCCGGCTGTAACAATTATTCCGGCACTCAGAAGGATGACGGCAGCGATGCGGCCGTCGGTTCCGTCTATGAATTCGGCGCCAACTGGGTCGGCAATTTCCAGGGTGTCTCCGTCGCCCTGTCCGGCACCTATGGCCGCGCGGAAGACGAAGCCGGCTCCAACGATCCGAAGGAATGGTCGCTCGGCGCACGGCTCGGCTACAACAATTTCTCCATCGGCGGCGTCTATACCGATACCAATGATGCCGATGCCACGGCCGGCAATGACAGCCAGCGCTGGCAGATCGGCGCCCAGTACGGCATGGGCGCCTGGAAGGTCGGCATTCAGTATTCGCAGGCCGAATTCGAAGCCGGCGCCGACACGCAGAAGATCCAGAACGCCGCACTCGAGGCCAATTACGTTCTCGGCCCGGGCGTCAATCTGGCCGGCGGTCTGCGCTGGGCCGATGTTGAAGACGATGCCGATACCGCCGCGAACGAGAAGAATGACGGCGTCGCCGTGTTCCTCGGCACCCGGCTCAGCTTCTGATATCCCTGTAAAAACTGCGGCAACAGCCGCGGCAGGCAAGGGCTCCGCATGCGCGGGGCCCTTGTTGATTCCATGCCTCCCGCCGCCGGGAAACGAAAATCTCATGAAATGAGAGCCCCGGGCAAGGCACCCTTATCTCCAACAAAAAAGCGTATCACCAACAAAAAAGGCGGCCCCCGAAGGAGCCGCCGGATCATGTAGTTTTTTTGAAAATTCACTCTGCCTCGGGCTGCATGACGATGCCAGAGGCGATTGCATCCGCGATCTTCTCTTCCGTCACGCCCCAATCGGCCAGGGCAGTGCGGCTGTCGGCGCCGGGATGGGGCGGCGGCGATGGCATCGGCGGTGGGGTACGGCTGAAGCGCGGCGCCGGGGCCGGCTGGCGCACCCCGCCGATTTCGATGAAATTCTCCCGCGCCCGCATATGCGGATGTTCCGCTGCCTCGTCCAGGGACAGCACCGGGGCAAAGCAGACATCGCTTCCCTCCAGCAGGGCCTGCCATTCAGCGCGGCTACGGCTGGCAAAGGTTTCGGCGAATTTGCTTTTTATCTCCGGCCAGCGCGCCCGGTCCATCTGTGCGGGCAGACCGGCATCCTCCAGTCCCATGCGGGCGATGAGCTCGCGGTAGAATTTTCCTTCCAGCGCCCCGATGGCGATGTATTTCCCATCGCTGGTTTCATACACATCGTAAAAGGGCGCCCCGCCGTCGAGCAGATTGCCTTCCCGCCGGCGTGCATCCCAAAGACCGGCCGCCATCATGCCATGGAACATCGTGGTCAGGGAGGCAATGCCATCGACCATCGCCGCATCGACCACCTGCCCGGCGCCTGAACGTGCGGCCTCGTACAGCGCCGCCATGATGCCAAAGGCGAGATACAGCGCCCCGCCGCCGAAATCGCCCACCAGATTCAGTGGCGGTGCCGGCGGCGCATCCCGCCGCCCCATCGCCCCCAAAGCCCCGGCGAGGGCGATATAATTGATGTCGTGACCCGCAGCCTCGGCCAGCGGGCCGGTCTGCCCCCATCCGGTCATCCGCCCATAAACGAGACGCGGATTGCGCTGCAGACAA
>JALXAG010000129.1 GCA_026992315.1 Sneathiellales bacterium
GGATGTGGCCTCTGCCATCGCTGCGGTCCACGCGCGGCAGAATCGCCTGCAATGGCCGGGCCCTGGCCGCAGCGATGGCAGAGGCCACATCCTCCGTCCGCGCCAGCATTTCCAGATTCATTCTGGTCGCGAAAACGATGGTCAGCTCCCCCGCCTCGGCCCGTTTCAGCGCTTCGGCCGGACGGATCCACAGGGAATCGACATTTTCATGCCCGTCATGCGACAGCTCCCCATCGACCGGCGAAGACGCCAGATAGAAACGGGTATCGAAGCGCTTGGCCAGAATTTCCGGCGTAATCCAATGGGCGAAGGGCGTCAGCATATCGGTGGCGAAGGACAGTTTCTCCGCCGCCGCCAGCGCCGCCATGGTGCATTCGCCTGCTTCCAGCGCCGGGGCATAGCGTGCGCGCAGGTCAATCATTTCCGCCCGACCGATCAGCACCCCGTCGCGGCGGGCCAGCAGCATGCCGGCCTCTTCGAAACATTCGCGGATTGCCGCGATCCGGAAAGAGCGGTCGCCGCTTTCCCCTTCCTTCCCGTCCCCGTCTCCGGGCAGACGGTCGCCTGGCTCGACCTTGCCGCCGGGAAAGACCAGCGCCCCGGATGCGAAATCGATGGCATGATGACGGCGCACCATGAAGACTTCCAGCCCCTGCCTGCCATCGCGCAACAGCAGTATCGTGCTGGCAGGCCGTGGTTCCGGTACATCGTTCATCCCATCCCCCTGATTTCAGTAGCGTTCACGGAAACCGCCCTGTCTTTCCGGCAGGCGCCTATCGGGCGACCCTGACCTCGCCGACACCGGCGCGGCGGAAACGTTCCAGCAATATCTCATCGGCACCGCCATCGGTTACCAGAACGTCGATATCGGTACAATCGCAGATCCGCACCCGGCTGTCGCGGCCCAGCTTGGAATGATCGGCCAGCACCACCGCCGTTGCCGCCTGGGCGATCATGGCGGCGGCGATCTCCGCCTCCTTCAGGCGAAAATCGTACACCCCGCCCTGCGGATGCACCCCCACCGGCGAAACAAAGGCGAAATCTGCGTGAAAGCGGTGCACCTGCGACAGGGTCAGTTCGCCGAAGGTGCCCGGGACATCGTGATCGATCTTGCCGCCGAGCAGCAACACGTCGCATTCCCCCTCCACCCGGGCGATGGATTGGGCGACATCGACCGAATTGGTCAGCACCAGAATATCGGGTATCCGCGCCAGCCCCCCCGCCAGAACCGAGGTTGTGGTGCCGGCATCGACAAAACAGCTCTGCCCCGGACGCAGAAGACCGGCCGCCGCCGCGGTCAGACTTTCCTTCTCCCGGCGCATTTCCTTCATCCGCCTGCGGAAGGGCGGTTCCCCGTCATCGCCGTCGCTGAGGGCCACGGCCCCGCCGCGCACCCGTTTCAGCAGCCCCTGTGCCTCCAGCTCAAGAAAATCCCGGCGCACCGTCTCACGCGATACGTTCAGGTCCTGGGCCAGGGATTCGGTCGCCACGCGGCCATGGGCCTCGAGCAGATTCAGAAGATGGCGGTGGCGGTCGGGAAACCAGGTCATCGCCCGCCCCCCGCCGCAACGGCCCCGCCT
>JALXAG010000130.1 GCA_026992315.1 Sneathiellales bacterium
CCTTCCTAGCGCCGCTGCTGCCCGCCGCCGATAAGGTGATCACCCTGACCATTCCGGGCGAGGAAGCGGCCGCCGAGGCGGCATCGCTGGCCGAAACCGCAAATGGCCTGGGCAGCCCGGCCGATACGGCGCCCGATATCGCCGCCGCCGTCAGGATGGCGGCGGCCGCCTGCCCCGGCGGGCGGGTGCTGATCGCCGGATCGCTGTATCTGGCAGGGCAGGTCCTGCGCGCAAACGCCACCCCGCCCCGCTGATCCGTATCCCGGCGCCCATATTCCGGCCGGCCTGCGCTTCCGGCCACGGGGCGCTGTCTCCCCGTCACCGGCAGAAGGCGCGGATCATCCGGCCCGGCCGGTCCCGTCCGCGATATTGGCGATAACGATATTCTCCCGCAGCAGAACCCTTTCGAGCACATAAAGCCCATGGGGCACGAATTCATGCTTGCGGATGAATTTTTCGATCTCTTTCGGCTTCAGGGGCAGGGTGATGAACGAATCCGTCTCCAGATGCTTGTCGCGGGCGATCAGCGGGGCGATATCCTTTTCGTAATTGAGATCGAGCTCGAAAACCGAGGACAGGCCAATCTCGAAATTGTTCTTTTCCAGAAAGAAGTCGTAGAAGGCCCCCTTGACGGCGAACTGATAGAGCTTTTCGTTGATCCCCAGCTCTTCAAGCAGCCCGCGCCTGAAACAAAGCTCCAGATCGACCTTGCCGAAAGGATCCCGGTCGGTCTGCGACAGCCCTTCGTTCATCGTTATGTGATAGCGCGGCACACCGCCGTGTACCCTGGCCGAACGCTTGCTCAGCACGATCGCCTTGCCCTTGTCGCTTTCGCAGATCAGCAGCGCATTGATGCCGAAGGAGGTGAAAAACGGCGTATAGCGCTGATAGTCGGACACCCCGGCCGAGGCAATGGCATGCCCCTGCGCCTTCAGCTCATGATAGATGGAGCGGAACACCCGGTGGGTGAAATAATCGGTTCTGAAGAAATCGATCTCGGCGCCGGGGCTTTCCTCCTCCCCGAAACGGGTGAAGCGCAGATTGAAGACACCGTATTTGTCGCCATTGAAAATAAGGCCGTCCCTGGCCTCGAGAAATTTCCGTCCGACAATTTCCTTGTGCTTGCCGATCAGGGCCGGCAGATCGTCTATTCCCGTCAGCCGGGCGATATCCCGGAAATCGCTGCCGCCGTCGAAGGACGTATCGGGATGGAACCGGGTCAGTTGGGAATCCGCATATCCGGCTTCACGCTCCCTGGCCGAAAGCTGCGCCTGAAGATCCGGCGGCATGTCCACATACAGGCAGCGGGGCGTGCCGAAAATCGATACTTCGCGCGAAAAAATATGCCGCTTCTCGAACTCCGGATCGCCATTGGCCAGATCGATGACGTTGATCGCATCCTTCCTTTTCCTGTATTTCCTGATTTCGGATTTTATCCGCCGCCGGTAGATGAATTTTTTCGTGCTTTTGTAAATATGCTGAAGCACAAGCAACAGCATCGATCCGGAAAGAATAAAGAAGAATTCGGAGAAGGCGTTATCGGTTATTCTGGAAATAAGGGTATCCAGCATTCGGAACCTCCTCCCCGTTATTCGAAGGCTTTTGCGTTTCTTCTTTCCGCCCTTGAGGTTATGTCCGGACGTTGCCCGCCTTCACAGCTTATCCGACGGGTTTGCTTTTATCAAACGGGTGCGCAAACGCAGGGGGCGGCGCCTATTGCGCCGCCCCCCAACCATTGCTTCGCGATATTGCCGCTTCAGGCCGTATGGATCTTCAGATCGTCGGCAACGAAGAAATCCGCCTCGGTACGTTCGCGCACTTCATCGACGCTGACGCCGGGGGCCAGTTCCTTCAACACCACCCGGTCGCCATGGCGGTCGAGATCGAAAACGCCGAGATCGGTGATCAGCAGATCGACGACATGGGTGCCGGTCAGGGGCAGATCGCAATGCTTTAGGAATTTGGGATCGCCCTTCTTGGAATTGTGATCCATCACCACGACGACGCGCTTGACGCCGGCGACGAGATCCATGGCCCCGCCCATGCCCTTGACCAGCTTGCCCGGAATCATCCAATTGGCCAGATCGCCCGTTTCCGACACCTGCATGGCGCCGAGAATGGCCAGATCGATATGCCCGCCGCGGATCATGCCGAAGCTTGTGGCGCTGTCGAAATAGGAGCTGTGCGGCAGTTCCGTGATCGTCTGCTTGCCGGCATTGATCAGATCGGGATCCTCTTCCCCCTCGTAAGGGAAGGGGCCGATGCCGAGCATGCCGTTCTCGCTGTGCAGGGTGACGTGCATCCCCTCAGGGATATAGTTGGATACCAGTGTCGGGATGCCGATGCCGAGATTGACGTAAAAACCGTCCTGCAGTTCCTGAGCGGCGCGGGCGGCCATGTCGTTGCGTGTCCAAGCCATGTTTCTGTCTCCCTCGCTCAATTCCTGGGCCGCGTCGTGCGCTGTTCGATCATCTTGGCATAGGACGGCCCCTCGATGATGCGCTGGACGAAAATGCCGGGGGTATGAATCTTGTCCGGATCCAGCTCGCCCGGTTCGACGAGTTCCTCGACCTCGGCAACGGTGATCTTGCCCGCCGTGGCCATCAACGGATTGAAGTTGCGCGCAGTCTTACGATAGACCAGATTGCCTTCCTTATCGCCCTTCCAGGCCTTGACCAGCGCCACATCGGCGCGCAGCCCGGTTTCCATGACATACATCTCGTTGTCGAATTCGCGGGTTTCCTTGCCCTCGGCCACCAGCGTGCCATAACCGGTCTTGGTGTAGAAGGCCGGGATTCCGGCACCGCCGGCGCGGATGCGTTCGGCCAGGGTGCCCTGGGGGTTGAATTCGAGTTCCAGATCGCCGTCGAGATACTGCTTCTCGAACAATTTGTTCTCGCCCACATAGGAGGAGATCATCTTGGCGATCTGGCGGGTTTCCAGCAGCAGGCCAAGCCCGGCACCGTCGACACCGGCATTGTTGGAAATGACCGTCAGCCCCTTGACGCCGGAACGGCGCAGCGCCTCGATCAGATTTTCGGGAATTCCGCACAGGCCGAACCCGCCTGCCATGACGGTCATTCCGTCGAACAGCAGGCCGTCGAGCGCGGCGGTTGCATCAGCATAGACCTTGTTCATAAGCTGCCTCTCGCCCTTGAGCTTCCGGGAATGAGGCGAATGCGCGCCCCATGAAGGACTTTTCGCATCCGCGAAATGAAGCGGATATTACGCAACCGCCCTGCGGACGGCAAGCGGCTTTCGGAACCTGCGGCAATGGTTCACGCCGGATGACGCAGCAGCATCAGATTGATGCCGTTCAAGCTGCGGTACAGGGTGGCGAAAGCCGCGCCGAATGCCTCTTCATCCATGCCCAGCATGCCGCGAATGGTCGCCAGATCGCGGCTGCCGTCACACAGGGCCACGATATCGGCGGCCTGCTCCGGCAGTTCCAGCAGGACGGCCGCACCGTCGAAATCGGCCTTCAGCTCCCGCCGTCCGGCCAGTGCACGGGCCAGCGCGCCGCAGGACTGATCCTTGATCACCGGTATCGCTTCCGCCGCCGGGCATGCGCGGGCCGTGGCGGCACGGCCGGCGGCCACCAGATAGAAGACATGGGTTTTCAGGGTGCCGCAGAGATTTTCCGCCAGCGCCGCCCGCTCCATGAAGGAGAGATCCCGGCAGCGGCGGATCAGTGCCTCGTCATCCAGATATGTTTCGGGTTCGTAACGGATCGGTTCGATGAATCCGGTTACCGCCAGATCGCAGGAACGGACCAGATCGTCGATTTCGCCGACACGATAGGCACGATCGCGGCTGTGCAGCAGCAGATCGTAGAGCGCGGCATCGTCATCCAGCAGGTGATCGCCCAGCAGGGGGTTGCGCCTGAACCAGTTGCTGCGCGGCAGATCGTCGAGCAGGCGACGCGCCAGTTCGATACGCCCCCGCGCCCCTTCGCCGCCGCCCAGCAGGCGCAGGCTTTCCTGCAGCGGATAGACGCCGGTCCTGCCCAGCGCCCCGTAAAGCATGATGCCCATGCCGCCGTCTTCGGCCATCACGGCCCTGAGCGCCGCCAGACCGGCAGCCGGATCTTCCAGATGGTGCAGCACGCCGCAACAATCGATGTAATCGTAGGGGCCGGGCGCGATATCGGCGATATCCAGCAGCGAACCCCGATGGAAGACGATATTGCCGAGGCCGCGAATCCGCGCCCGTTCCCTGGCGATACGACATGCGCTTTCCGACATGTCGATATAAACGACCTGCCCGCCCCTGCCGCGATCGGCCAGCTGCTGGGCCAGCATGATCGCCCCGTCCCCCGTGCCGCCGCCGGCGACCAGCGCCCGGAAAGGGGCGGAAAAGTCGCGTTTTCCGGCGAAAACATAGTGGTTGATCTCATCGATATGGCTGGGGGAACCGGTGATCAGGCGCTTGCGTTCATCGGCCGGATCGCGCGGCGGATAGGGATAGGTTTCATACTGATCGCGCACGACGGCATCGCGATCGCCGGATCTGCTCATCGTTTCATCCTTCCAGCCGCGGCAGCACCAGAATCTTGCCCGTGGCCCTGCGTGCGCCGAGCGCCTTCATCGCCTCCCCGGCTTTGGCGAGGGGAAAGCGCATGGAAACATGCGGATCGAGCGATCCTTCGGCACACCAGTTCAGCAGGGTTTCGAAATTGGCGCGGTTGGCATCCGGGTCGCGCTCGGCAAAGGCACCCCAGTAAACGCCGACAAGCGAATAGCCCTTGACCAGCGCGTGATTGACCGGCAGTTCGGGAATGCGCCCCGAGGCGAAGCCGATCACCAGCAACCGCCCGGCCCAGGCGATGCAGCGGCGGGAGAGATCGAACACATCGCCGCCAACCGGATCGTAAATGACATCCGCTCCCTTGCCCGCGGTCAGCTCCAGCACGCGATCGCGGAAATTTTCCGTGGTGTAATTGATGACATGATCGGCGCCATAGCGGCGGACGATATCCATCTTTTCATCGGAACCGACCGTGCCGATGACCGTGGCGCCGAGCTTTTTGCCCAGTTCCACCGCCGTCAGTCCGACACCGCCGGAGGCCCCGTGCACCAGCAGGGTTTCGCCGCTCTTCAGCCCTGCCCGGTCGACAAGGGCATGATAAGAGGTGCCGTAGGTGATCGGAAAACCGCCCGCCTGTTCGAAGGAAACTTCATCGGGCAGGCGAAAGACCGACTGCGCCTCCGCCAGGGCCTCTTCGGCATAACCGCCGGTCTGCACCGTCGCCATCACCCGGTCGCCCGGCACCACATGGCTGACGCCGGGGCCGGTTTCCAGCACCGTTCCCGCCACTTCGTGACCGGGGGTGAAGGGCAGGTCGGGCCGGACCTGATATTTTCCGGCAATGATCAGCAGGTCGGGAAAATTGACACCGGCCGCCTCGACGGCAATGCGCACCTGCCCCGGACCCGGCACCGGTTGCGGCAGATCGCACAGAACCAGATCGTCCGGCCCGCCGAGTTTCTCGATACGAATGGCTTTCATGGCTTGCGTTCCCCCTTCGGATCTCCTCGTTTACAATATCGCCGGGCGGATTTCTCCGGTAACGATATCGCGGCAATTGCGCAGTTTTTCAGGCATGAAGTCCCGCAGCGCCCGGCGCAGATCCTCATCCATCAGCTCCAGCGCATCGAGAATGGCGATAACCGCCGCATTGGCCGCGGCGATGGCTGCCGAAC
>JALXAG010000131.1 GCA_026992315.1 Sneathiellales bacterium
CCGGGGCCGATGCCGGCAAGAAACAGGGCGATGACCGATTCCTCGGTGACGAAACCGTAAACGATCATCGGGATGGAAGGCGGGATCAGAATGCCCAGCGTGCCGCCTGCGGCCAGAAGCCCCAGGACGAAGCGGCGCGGATAGCCGCGCGCGGTCATTTCCGGAATGGCGACGGTGCCGATGGTGGCGGCGGTTGCGACCGAACTGCCGGAAATGGCGGCAAAGATGCCGCAGGAGAAGATCGTTGCCACCGCCAGCCCGCCGGGCCAGTGGCCGACCCAGGCATGAACGGCGTTGAACAGATCCTTGCCGACGCCGCCTTTGAGCAGAATGTTCGACATCAGCAGAAACAGCGGCACGGCCAGCAATACGAAACTGTCGATGGCCCCCAGCAGCCCCTGGGGAACGATCAGCGGGGAAAATCCCCCGATCATCAGCATGGCCAGGCCAAGCCCCGCCAGGGTAAAGGCCACGGGCATGCCGATCAGCAGCAGGATGAAGAGTATGGCCAGAACGACGATGCTGGTCATGGTTCAGCCCTCCCCGTGATCGTCATCGATCAGCGCATCGCCGCGCAGTGTGCGGATGACCTCGGCCGCTGTCTGCAGCAGCAACATGAGAAAACCGGCCGGGATCACCGCTTCCGACCACCAGTTGGGGATGTTCAGCATGGTGCCGGTGGATCGTCCGCGCACGAAACTGTCGAGGGCGATGTCATAGCCGTAATAGATGACCGAAAGGGTCAGGGCCGCGACCAGCAATAACGAGACGACCTCGCAGCCGCGGCGGATATGCGCCGGCATGAAGGGAAACAGAAAGGTAATGCGGATATGCTGACGTTTCTGCAGCAGGTAACCCATGCCGAGAAAGGTGCCCCATAACAGCAGAAGCTGGGCCAGCTCCGCCCCCCAGATGGTGGGCTCGTTGAAGATGTAGCGGGAGACGACTTCATAGGTGATCAGCCAGCCGGCAATGAAGAACAGCCAGGCGGCGATCAGGGCCAGGATGCGGTTGACGGTATCGATGGCGCGAAGCATGTACGGGATTTCCTTGTCCGCAGGCCCCTGAGACCGCACGCGTTCAGCGGATGCGGGTCAGGGCGGGGCCGGAACGAACCGGGGCGGCAGCGCCGCCCCGGAAGATGTTGGCGCGATCAGAGCTTGTTTGCGGCTTCCAGCAGCTTGACACCCATTTCACCGGCCGATTTTTTGTATTTGTCGAAGACCGGCGCGGCGGCCTTTTTCCACAGCGCCACTTCCTCGGCCGTCGGGCGGTAGACCTTCATGCCGTGATCCATGGCGGCCTTGTAGGCATTGGCCTCGATTTCGGCGACGCGGTCGCGCACCGCTTTATCGGCCTTGGCGGCTGCGGCTTCGATGATCTTGCGATGGGCCGCCGGCAGGCTCTGCCAGAATTTTTCGTTCACGATGACGATGAATTCGATATCTGCATGGTTGGTGGCGGTGATCCAGTCCATCACTTCCCACAAGGAGCGGCTCTTGACGCCGGAAACGCCGGTCATGCCGATATCGACGGTGCCGCGCTGATAGGCCAGATACTGTTCGGAGCCGGAGATCAGCGTCGGCGAACCGCCGACGGCGGTCACGAAGTCGCCCAGGGTCTTGCCGAAGACGCGGACCTTCTTGCCCTTCATGTCGGCCGGGGTTTTCACCGGGGCCTTTTTCGACAGCATGATGGCCGAACCATAGGCCTGCCACCACAGCACCCGCGATCCCGTGCCCAGAATGGCCTCATCGATCGGACCGCGGATCGGGCTGCCCTTGGCCGTGGCCTTGCGCACCAGTTCCTCGGAATTGAACAGGAACGGCATATAGAAGATATCGACGGCGGGAATGTCACCGACGAAACGGGTCAATGACGCCACGCCCATTTCGATGGCGCCGCTGCCGACGGCCTGGGGCACCTGCTTGTCCTTGTAAAGCTGTGCGGAATCGAAGATCTGCACTTCGATTTCACCGTTCGAGTTTTTCTCGACCTCGTTCTTGAACAGCAGCAGATTCTGGCCCAGATGGCTTTTCAGCGGCAGCTGCAGGGTGATGCGCAGGGTCGTTTCCGCTGCCTGAGCGCTCAGCGCCCCCAGGGCGATGCCTGCGGCGGCTATAGTGGCAGTGAAAAGTTTTCTCATGATTTTCCTCCCGGTTACCGATGTCGTGCGGCCTGCGGCCGGAAAGGGCTGTATGCCCGTCCCGCCGGCCGTGGCCGTTTGCCGGCCCTTATCACAGGCCTTCACGGTAAAATATTGTAGGGCAAACAATCTGACCTACAAGAGAAAAAACCGCCGGCAGGGGCAGGGTTTGCCCGCAAGAGCCGGGCGCCGGGGAGAGATCAGCCGCTGCGGGTTCCCTTGATGGCTTCATCGGCATTGTCGAGCACCTGATGCTTGATGAAAGCCTGGGACTGGCCGGTGTTCTCGTCCAGTTCCCCGACCAGGTCCCGGCGGATGGCGATTGTCAGTTCGGCCAGGGCGCGGGAAATCCTTGCGCTGTCACCGGGGTTGAAGATGCGGTCGGACAGAGCGTCGTTATAGGTTTGCAGGAACCGCTCGAATTCGACGAGGACGGCGGGGCTGGCGACGATGGAAAGACGATGACCGAGAAACTGCAGCTTGATCGCATCTTCCCGCGAGGCGGAACGGTCGAGCAGAACCGTCTCTATATGCCGGATCAGATCCATGTAAACCTGGGATTTCAGTTCCAGAAAACGGACACGCTGTTCCTTCTGCAATTCGACTTCCGTCTGCTTGTTGAGCAACAGGGCCGTGATCAGGACCGTGGCAACGGTACCCAGTACGATAAGAATGATTTCCTGGGTAAAGGGAAGACGGTCGGAAATTCTGTAGGCATAGCGCAGAAAGGCATAGCCGCCGATGACGGTGAGCGCCGTCAGCAGCAGATAGATGAGATTATGATTTTTCCTGTTCACCGGCGGGAGATTCCTTTTTCCTGTGCCTGAGCGGAGCGTACGATCCTTCAGATGCGTGGGTCAGGAACAATGCCAGGCCGATCAGGGCGATGCTGCCGGCAAAATAGAGCATGTCGGTATTGGCTGAAAACTTCATGTCCAGGGCGTGTTCGAAAAAGCGAACGATCAGGATCATCAGCATGACCTTGGCCAGGCGGACCTTCAGATCGTCCAGGCTGGTGATGACGAGGACCCGGGGCGCGGTTTCGCTACGCGTGGCGGGGTCGATGCGGCTGACGAACAACTCATAAAGGCCGAGCGCGAATATCAGCAGCACCGTGCCCAGCAAATAGCCGTCAACGACACCGATGACATGGCGAATGGTATTGGCGCGAAGGGTGAGACGCTCTTCTTCGCTCAGTGCCGGTGAGGCATATTCGCCGATATCGGATATCAGGATGACGGCATCCACCGTGGTCATGTAATAGACGGCCAGGGACGTGAACAGGCTGGCAATCACGGCGGCTATGACCGCCAGGCGGCTGTTCCACAGGATCAGTTCGAAATAATATTCAATTTTTTTCATGGGCCTTCCGTCGGGTCGTTCAGTGCGCATCATGGCATGACCGTGCGGGGATGAAAATCCCGTTTGCGCGTTGGTGGCAACAGGGCGGGAAGGATGGCTTGAAGGGCCGGCCGGAGGATGCAATGGCTGGGGCGGCAGGGATCGAACCTGCGATCACGGGATCAAAACCCGCTGCCTTACCGCTTGGCTACGCCCCAGCAGAGGCGGCAAGATACGCAGAAAGTTTTTTTCTGACAACAGAAATCTGGCGCCCTCAAACCGGTTTGTCAAATGGCTTCAGGACAGCCTGTTCCTTGTTCAGCGCATGACGGGGCGCCGGGCACCGGCACGGCGTACCAGGGAGAGAATGGCGCCATAGGCGATCAGGCTGGCCGCGGCCCAGACCGGCGTGTAATGCGGTGCCCAATAGGCGAGCAGACCCGGCAGCAGTACCAGGGCGAGATACAGCGCCAGCCCGTAACGCCAGCGCATCAGCCGGTTGAGATGATGGTGCAGATGATTGCGGTCCGGCTCGAACGGGGAACGGCCCCGCAGGATGCGCCCGCTCATCAGGCGCAGGCAGTCGGTCACGGGGATGAGAAACCACAGCGCCACCACATCGGCGGGCAGCACGTCGAAACGGCTGAAATAGGTGAGGATGGCAAGCGTGCCGATGAGAAAGGCGAGACCGTAGGCGCCGCCGTCGCCGAGAAACAGGCGTCCGGCAATGTTGAAGACGAAGGCAACGGCAACGCCGGCCAGCGCGGTGACGATCACCGGCAGCAGGAAGGGCGGGGCATAGAGGCCGATCAGGAACAGCCAGATCAGGGACAGTCCGCTGACCAGCCCGTTGCGCCCGTCGGCCATGTTGACGGCGTTCTGCAGACCGACCAGGGAAAGGATACTGAACACCACCCCCCATTCATCGAGGAAAACCGCCTTGTCCAGAAAGGAGAAATTGAGGAAATCGACGTTCAGCGCCGGCAATGCCAACATGGCGAAGGCGCTCATGCCCATCGACAGCATCAGGCGGATCGAAGGGCGGATATGCCGGCGGTCGTCGAACAGGCCCAGCAATAAAAAGCCGACGAGGGCGGGGCCAAGAACAAGGTAGACGTTCAGATGAGCCGGGTTCAGCCAGACGACGGCCGGCAGCAGCAGCAGGACGGGCAGAAGAGCGCACAGCCCCCCGGTCAGGGGCGTGACATGCTCGTGATCCTTGCGCCCGCCATCAGGGGTGTCGAGAATGTCCAGCCTTATGCCGATCGCCTTCGCCTTCAGGCCGATGGCGGTGGCGATCAGCCCGGCGATCACGGTCAGGACAATGGGCGTGGCGGTTTCCATGATCCTTCTCAACCCCGTCGAAGGCGGCTTTCGGCATCATACAACATCCGGGATGGCGATGATGTATCAATGTTGTAAAACACAGCGCGCTCCCTTCCGCAAGCAGAAAGCACCGTTCTGTTCGCCGCTATGGCAGCGATGGCTTGAAACCCCCGGCTGCTGGGGGTATGCAGGCTGTGGCCGCTCAGGCTGTGTAGGGAATTTCAGGAGAAAGTCATGGCGGATCCGACCGCAAGAGGCGCCCATACCGATATATCGCCCGAAGATATCCTCGCTTCGGCGCGCCGTGTGCTGGATATGGAGGCGGCGGCGCTGGGGCGGATGGCGGAAAGCCTTGACGGCGCCTTCGTTCAGGCCGTGGAGATGATGGCCGCGGCCCAAGGGCGCGTGGTCGTCACCGGCATGGGCAAGAGCGGCCATATCGGCCGCAAGATCGCCGCCACGCTGGCTTCTACCGGAACGCCGGCCATGTTCGTTCATCCGGGAGAGGCCAGCCATGGCGATCTGGGCATGATCACCAGACAGGATTGCGTTCTGGCCATATCCAATTCGGGCGAGACGCCGGAGCTTGGCGATATCGTTGCCTATACGCGGCGTTTCGCCATTCCTCTGGTGGCGATTGTCGGCAAGCGCGGCAGTACCATCGCCAAGGCCGCGGACTGCGTTCTCTATCTGCCCGATGCGCCGGAGGCCTGCCCGATGGGGCTGGCCCCCACCACCTCGACGACGGCGACGCTGGCGCTCGGCGATGCGCTGGCCGTGGTTCTGCTCGAACGCTGGGGGTTCACGCCCGAACAGTTCCGTGTCTATCATCCGGGCGGCAAGCTCGGCAAATCGCTGATTCGCGTCGGCGATATCATGCACGGGG
>JALXAG010000132.1 GCA_026992315.1 Sneathiellales bacterium
CCCTTATCACCCGCCCTCCGATGTGCTACAAGGCCGACCAAATTCATCGCTGGCCACGCACAGGGGCCGGACCATTGACAGCGGCCGCCACCGATGCGGCCAAAGCGGAGTATAGCCCGATCCCATGACGGATAAGAGCATCGTTACACGTTTCGCCCCATCCCCGACCGGATTCCTGCATATCGGCGGCGCCCGCACGGCCTTGTTCAACTGGCTGTTTGCTCGTCATCACGGCGGCAAATTCCTGCTCAGGATCGAGGATACCGACCGCGCCCGTTCGACGCCCGAGGCCATAGAAGCCATTCTCGAAGGGCTCGACTGGCTCGGCCTGCAGCCGGACGAGGAACCGGTTTACCAGTTCGCCCGCGCCGAACGCCATGCCGCCGTCGCCCGCGAACTGCTGGAAAAGGGACTGGCCTACCGCTGCTACTGCACGCCGGAGGAACTGGCCGCCATGCGCGAAGCTGCCCGGGCCGAAGGCCGCCGCGTCGGCTATGACGGGCGCTGGCGCGACCGCGCGCCGGAGGAGGCGCCGGAAGGCATTCCTCCGGTCATCCGTTTCAAGGCCCCGCGCGAAGGCGAGACGGTGATCGAGGACCGGGTACAGGGCACCGTCACCTTCAGGAACGATCAGCTCGACGACATGGTGCTGCTGCGCGCCGACGGCACCCCGACCTATATGCTTTCGGTTGTCGTCGACGATCACGACATGGGCATTACCCATGTCATCCGCGGCGACGATCATCTGGTCAATGCCGCCCGCCAGACACAACTATACCGTGCACTCGGCTGGGAACCGCCGGTCTTCGCTCATATTCCGCTTATCCACGGACCCGACGGTGCCAAATTGTCGAAACGTCATGGCGCCCTGGGGGTGGAGGCCTACCGCGACATGGGCTATCTGCCGGAGGCCATGCGCAACTATCTGCTGCGCCTGGGCTGGGGGCATGGCGATGACGAGATCATCACCACCGAACAGGCGATCGAATGGTTCGATCTCGACGGTGTCGGCCGCTCGCCCGCCCGTTTCGATTTCGCCAAGCTGGACAGTCTGAACGCGCATTACCTGCGCAATACCAGCGACGAGGAACTGCTGGCGCTGGCTCAGCCAAAACTTGAAGAAGCCGCCCAATCTCCTTTGAGCGAAACACAGAAAAAAGCCTTTCTCCTGCTTGCCCCCGGTCTGAAACCACGGGCAAAAAAGCTGACTGATGTCATTGAAAACGCTTTATTTTTGGTCGAGGAACGCCCCCTTGCCCTTGACCCGAAGGCACGGAAGCTGCTATCAGATGATGCACGCAGGATGCTGGCGCGCCTGCATGGCCGCCTGGCGGCAATCGGGGAATGGGACGCCCCGTCGCTGGAAACGGCGATCAGAACATTCGCCGAGGATGAAGGACTGAAGCTGGGCAAGATCGCCCAGCCCCTGCGGGCCGCCCTGACGGGCCGGGCCGTGTCCCCAGGAATATACGATGTGCTGGTGGCGTTGGGCCGGGATGAGAGCCTGGCGCGGCTGGCAGATCAGATGGCCGGTGACAACAACGGATAACCTCTCGCACCGGTCGCGGCAAGGAGGCTTGGGCACAACCTGAATGTGTATCCGCCAGCCGGCACTGGTTCTGCCGACGGCCGGCATTCTCAATGCAATAACAATGGAAGGCAAGATATGAGCACGGACAAAGCAAGCGGTACCGCCACCCTCAACATTCCCGGCAAGGATCCGGTGGATCTGCCGGTCTATGATGGGTCGGTAGGCCCCTCCGTCATCGACATCCGCAAGCTCTATGCCAATTCAGGCATGTTCACCTTCGATCCCGGGTTCACCTCCACCGCGTCGTGCGAATCCGCGATCACCTATATCGATGGCGACGCGGGCACCCTCAACTATCGTGGCTACACGATCGACGAGCTGGCGGAAAAAAGCAACTATATGGAAGTGTGCTATCTGCTGCTGAACGGCGAACTGCCCACCAAGGCACAGTACGACGAATTCGTCAAAAACGTCACCTATCACACGATGGTGCACGAACAGCTTGCCAATTTCTTCCATGGTTTCCGCCGCGACGCCCATCCCATGGCCGTCATGGTCGGCGTTGTCGGGGCGCTCAGCGCCTTCTACCACGACAGCCTGGACATTTCCGATCCGCATCAGCGCATGGTCGCCTCCTTCCGGCTGATTGCCAAGATGCCGACGATCGCGGCCATGGCCTATAAATATTCGATCGGCCAGCCCTTCGTTTATCCGCGCAACGATCTGTCCTATTCGGAAAACTTCCTGCACATGACCTTCTCGGTCCCGGCCGAGGAATACAACCCCGATCCCGTGATCGTTCGTGCCATGGACCGCATCTTCACCCTGCATGCGGATCACGAGCAGAACGCCTCCACCTCCACCGTGCGCCTGGCCGGCTCCTCCGGCGCCAATCCCTTCGCCTGTATCGCCGCCGGTATTGCCTGTCTGTGGGGGCCTTCCCATGGCGGCGCCAATGAGGCGGCGCTGGCGATGCTCGATGAAATCGGCAGTGTCGATCGTATCGAGGAATATCTGGCCCGCGCCAAGGACAAGAACGATCCCTTCCGCCTGATGGGCTTCGGCCACCGCGTTTACAAGAACCGCGATCCGCGCGCCACCGTCATGCAGAAAACCTGCCATGAAGTGCTGGATGCGCTGGACATGCATGACGATCCGGTGTTCAAACTGGCGATGAAGCTGGAAAAAATCGCCCTGGAGGACGAATATTTCGTCGAGCGCAAGCTCTATCCCAATGTCGATTTCTATTCCGGCATCATCCTGCGCGCCATCGGTTTCCCGACCAGCATGTTCACGGTGCTGTTCTCGCTGGCACGCACCGTCGGCTGGGTCGCTCACTGGAACGAGATGATCTCCGACCCGACCCAGCGGATCGGCCGCCCGCGTCAGCTTTATACCGGCCCGACGGCACGGCCCTTCGTACCGATGGATCAGCGCGGCTAAGGGCATGAGCAGAAGCGGCGCCAGCAAACGCCAGGCTCCGCCCGCACGGGCAACAGGGCCGGTACCGCGCCGCTTCACCATGCCGCCGCCGGCAAACGACAACAGGCCCCCTTTCGGCACCGTTCTTGCGACACTGCTGAAATGGGGGCTTGTCTTCGCCCTGATCGGGGCAGGGCTGTACTGGCTTTTGTAAAGCCGCTACTTCCGTTCGATCAGCTCGATCTTGTAACCGTCCGGATCCTCGATAAAGGCGATGACGGACCCGCCATGCTTCATCGGCCCGGGCGGGCGGGGAATGGAAACGCCCTCCGCGGCGAGACGATCGCAAAACCCATAAATATCGCCGACGCCGATGGCCAGATGGCCAAAGCCAGTGCCGAGATCGTAGGGTTCGGCCTGATCCCAGTTATGGGTCAGTTCGATCACGGTACTGTCGGCTTCATCGCCATATCCGACAAAGGCCAGGGTGAACCGGCCGGTCGGGAAATCCGTCCGCCTGAGCAGCTTCATGCCCAAAAGCCGGGTATAGAAATCGATGGATTTTTCAAGATCCAGCACCCGGATCATCGTGTGCAGCAGGCGTGGCGTATTCCGGCTCATTTCTTCCCCCCATGGCTATCCGTTCGTTCCCGGCCGCACCTGTCCCACCCCAAGTCCCGACCGCCGGGATGCATATTTTCTTTCAGAGCAGCCCGGCAGCATCCAGCACCGCCATGGCTGCCGCCTCGGACGGCTTTAGTCCCGCCGGGGCCAGCATCTCTGCCGCGGCCTTCCCCGCCGTGATCTGCCCTTGCCGCGCCGTCCCTGAACGGGCGAGCATATCCAGCGCCCCGGCCAGCCTATCGGGCCGGCAGTCCTGTTGCAACAGTTCGGGCACCACGGCATCCTTCATCAGCACATTGAGCAGGGCGACATAGGGGGTGGTGATCAGGCGCCGGGCGATGGCCGCCGTCAACGCATTGACACGATAGGCGACAATGGCGGGCGTCGCCGCCAGCGCCAGTTCCAGCGTCACCGTTCCCGAAGCGGCCAGCGCCAGATCCCCGGCTGCGAGAATTTCCGCTTTCGGGCGCTCATCGGCCAGTACCAGGGCCTGATGCAGCGGCGTTTTCGCCAAGCGGGCCGCCACCTGTTCCTTCAGCCAGGGCAGGGTCGGCACCACCACCCGCCAGCGCCCCTCCGCCCCTTGCAGAAACCGTCCGGCGGCCTCGGCAAACAGCGGCAGATGGCGGGCGACCTCCCCGTTGCGGCTGCCGGGCAGCAGCAGCAATATGCGCTCTTCCGCCCCGATACCGGCAAAACGGCGGAAAGCGGCGGGTGCGTCAGTGGCGGGCATCTCCTCCACTGCCGGATGACCGACGAAATCGCAGGGCAGCCCTTCGGCCGTGAAATATGGCGGCTCGAAGGGAAACAACGCCAGAAGGCGGTCGAAGATCGCCGCCATTTTCGCCGCCCGCCCCGGCCGCCAGGCCCAGACGGTCGGCGCGACATAATGAACGAGAACGATCCCCGTTCCCTTGAGACGGGCGGCAAGACGCTTGTTGAAACCGGGGGAATCGATGGTCACCAGCACCCGGGGGCGACGAGTGCGGGCCAGAGCTTCCGCCGCCTTCAGATGACGGCGGATCCGCGCCAGACGGGGCAGAACCTCGACCAGCCCCATCACCGACAGATCTTCCATGGGCGCGATGCTTTCAAGCCCTTCGGCGGTCATCAGCGGGCCGCCGATGCCGATGAATGCGACCCTGCCTCCCATGCGCCGGCGCAACGCCCGCATCAGCCGGGCCCCCAGCAGATCGCCCGACGCCTCGCCCGCGACCAGCATGACTGTCGGGGTCGGGGCCTCTTCAACCATCTTGGTCTTCCGGATCGAAACCGTAGAGAAACAGACCGAGCCGGTCCGCCAGCGCCACCGTCTTTTCCCGGTCGATCAGCAGACAGCCGCCCGCCTCGCAGGCGATGCCTTCCAGACGGGCCGCCGCTGCCGCCTGCACGGTTTCCGGCCCGATCCCCGGCAGATCGACGCGACGTTCCTGCCCGGCCTTCGGAGCCTTGACCAGCACGCCGCCGCGATCATCGGTGAAAGCCGCGCAACGCTGCAGCATCGCCGTTGTATGTTCCGCCCCCCCCACCGCCAGAACGCGGCCGTTACGCACCACCACCCCCTGGCCGATATCGAAAGGCGATATCGCTGCCAGCAGGGCGCGGGCGCGGGCGATGTCCCGATGCGCCGTGGCCGAAGGGACACAGCGGCCGAGAGGGCCGCCGGCGGCCAGCCCCTCATCCTGCAGGATTTCATCGGCACCGATGACGGCGAATCCCTCGCTTTCGAGAAAATCGACAATGACGCTGAGAATGGCATCGTCGCCGCCGCGCCGCGCCGCGGCAACCACCCGCGGCAGCAGGGTCAGACCGCGCATATCGGGCCTGAGGCCGGAAAAATCGGGCCGGGCGACATCCCCCGCCATCACCAGATGCGAGACGCCGTTCCTGCGCATGAATTTGAGGATTCCCCCCACCTGCGCAATGGAAAAGCGCTCGAAAATGCAATCGGGAAAACGGCCGGCATCGGCACCGTCGTCCAAAGCCGCCACTGCCACGGCGATCCCGCGCGATCTGGCCGCCGCCGCAACCTGATGCGGCAGATCGCCGCCCCCGGCGAGAATGCCGATCCTGTCAGCGCCCGCCATCGTCGCGCGCCGGCTGGCACAACCCCCGGCCGGATGAAGCGTTGTCCAGCGTTTCGCGGATGAAGGCGACCATTTCCATCACCGGGGCACTGTCGGCATATTCACGCGCCACCTTTTCCAGGCGTTCGTTGAAAACCCCCTCTCCCTCGGCGAACAGCGCCTTGTAGGCATGGCGCAGGGCGTGAATATCCTCACGCGGGAAACCGCGCCGGCGCAGACCGACGATGTTCAGCCCGCCAAGCCTGGCCCGGTTGCCCGTGACCATGCCGAAGGGAATGACGTCATTCTCCACCCCAGAGGCCCCGCCGACCATGGCATGGCGGCCGATGCGTGAAAACTGCTGCACGGCAGACAGACCGCCGATAATGGCGTAATCCTGCACGACGACATGACCGCCGAGCGTGGCATTGTTCACGAGAATGACATGGTTGCCGATCATGCAGTCATGGGCAACATGCGCCCCGACCATCAGCAGACAGTCATCGCCGATGGAGGTCAGCATCCCGCCGCCCTCGGTTCCCGGATTGATGGTCACATGTTCGCGGATCACCGTCCGCGCACCGATCTGAAGACGCGAATCCTCGCCCCTGAATTTCAGATCCTGCGGGGCCTGGCCGATGGATGAAAAGGGAAAGATCCGGCAGTCGGCGCCGATCGTGGTATTGCCCTGCACCACCACATGGCTTTCCAGCACACAGCCGGGGCCGATCACGACATCGGCGCCAATGACGCAATAAGGACCGATACGCGTATTTTCGCCGATTTCCGCACCGTCTTCGATAATCGCCGTAGGGTGTATTGCGGTCATCGATTACGCATCCCTGATCATGGCGGAAAATTCCGCCTCGGCCGCCAGCTTGCCGTCGACCATCACCCGCCCGGCAAACTTCCAGATCCGCCCGCGGGCATGAAGCTTGTTCACATGCACCCTCATCACGTCGCCCGGCACCACCGGTTTGCGGAAGCGGGCCTTGTCCACGGTCATGAAATACACCAGCTTGCCTTCGGTCTCCGCCCCCAGGGAATGAATCACCAGCACCGCTGCCGTTTGGGCCATGCTTTCGACGATCAGCACCCCGGGTGTGACCGGATGCGCCGGGAAATGGCCCTGAAAATGGGGCTCGTTGATCGTGACATTCTTGATGCCGACCGCCGATTCCGCCGGAACGATGTCCTCCACCCGGTCGAGCAGCAAAAAAGGATAACGATGCGGCAGCATTTCCATGATCCTGGCGATTTCCAGAATATCGGCGGAATGTTTTTCCCGCCCGCCTTGGGATTCCTGCTCGGTCATTTTTTTCTACCCTTGTTGATCAGTCGTCTCAGATTGGCCTGCAGGCGCCAGAATGCCTGTTTGGGCATGGCCGGCGATCCCATCCAGGTTTCCCCGGCGGGAATATCGTGCATCAGCCCCGATTTGGCCCCCACCGTGACGCCGTCGCCGATATTCAGATGCCCGGCCAGCCCCACCTGCCCGGCCAGCGTGACGAAACGGCCCAGCTTGGTGCTGCCGGAAATACCCACCTGCGATACGATGATACTGCCGGCGCCGATTTCCACGTTATGGGCAATCTGCACCAGATTGTCGATCCAGACATTATCGCCTATGACCGTATCGCCAAGCGTGCCGCGGGCAATCGTCGTATTGGCACCGACATGACAGTAATCGCCGATGATCACCCGGCCAAGCTGCGGCACCGCCGTATGCCGCTGCGCATCGGGGGCAAAGCCGAAACCGCCGGGACCGATCACCGCCCCCGGCTGAATCACGCATTCACGGCCGATATGGCAGCATTCGAGGCTGACATTGGCGCCGATCGTGCAGCCTGCGCCAACAAGCACATGATCGGCAATCACCGTATTGGCCCCGATGCGGGTATCGGCACCGATCTCGGCCGCTTCACCGATAAAGGCCCCCGCGCCGACGGACACTCCGGCGCCAAGCTGGGCCGTATCGGCGATGACGGCACTGGGATGAATGCCCGTCTCCTCCGCCCGTTCGGGATAAAATGCCTGCGCGATCAGCGCATAGGCGCGGTAGGGCTGTTCCGTCACCAGCAGCGGCAGGCAGGCCGGGGCCCGGCCGACATTCGCAGGGGCGATCACGCACAGGGAGGCCCGGCACGCGGCAAGCTGTCCGGCATATTTCGGATTGTCGAAAAAGGTGACATCGCCCGGTCCGGCCCTATCCAGCGGCGCAACATCGCACAGATCATCGCTGCCATCGCCGTGGACGAGCTTGCCGCCGACGATTCCGGCCAGAAGCGCCGCGGAAAAAGGCCCCTCACGCCTGAAAAAACGTGGATCCGCCATTTAGCGACTACAGATCCGCCGGCTTGGGCACATCGACCTTGGGCAGACGCTTGTTCAGGGCCTTCATCACCTCCGTGGTGATATCCAGGCGCCCGTCGAAAAAGACGAGCTGCGCACTGACCTGCACCAGATTGATGCCGCGCTTGCTGGCCATTTCGGAAACAATGGTGCGGATTTCATTCAGCAGCGTGCGCCGTGCCACCCCGACCCCCTGTTCGAGCTGACGCTGACGTTCGCGCAGGCGGCGGCGGGTATCGGTTACCTTGCGCTGGAAGGCACGGTATTTTTCCTGAAACACATCGGGTGCCAGCAGGCGCTGCTGGCGCTTCAGCTCGGCTTCTTCCTTGCGCAGGGAATCCTCTATCGCCGCCACCTTCGTCTGCAATGCACCACGGTATTTATCGAGCTGCAGCTTGATATTGGCCCCGGCAAGCGATTCATTGATGATACGCTGCATGTCGATCACGGCGACAACGGCATTCGGCATCTTCTGCGCATGGGCATCGATGGTAAACAGGCCGGACATGGCGACGATCGCCAGGAGCAGGCCGAACAGTTTTTTGCTATTCATCTGATCTCACCTAAAGGTTTTCTGCGGTTGGTGCAGCGTCAGAAACGTGTCCCGGCACTGAAACGGAAATTCTCTTCATCGTCCACATCCTCTTTCAGGAAGGGAATGGCATAATCGATACGGATCGGCCCGAAGGGCGAACGCCAGGAAACGCCGAAACCGATACTGGCCCGCACCGTTCCCTTGTCGAAAACGCCGGCCCCCGTATCGTCGACACCGGCAACGCTGCCCGCCTGGGTGAACAACCGCCCGGCAATGCCGAATTCATTCGGCAGGCCGATGGGAAACTTCACCTCCGCCGTACCGACATAATACAGATTACCGCCAAGGGAATCATCGGTCAGCGTATCGCGCGGCCCCAGTCCGCCCCGGGCGAAACCCTTGAAGCTGTCGCCACCGAGGAAAAAGCGCCGGCTGATGCCCACATCCTGGCCAAGGCCGACCACCACCCCTTCATCGAGCGAGAATATCCCCACCACATCTTCGAGGAACGGATAGTAATAGGCATATTTCAATGTCGTGCGCAGATCGCGGATATCGCCGCCCAGACCGGCCAGTTCCTGCGACAACGCAATGATATAGCCGGTAGTTGGATCAACCGGATCGTCGCGGCGGTCATAGCGCAGCGAATAGCTGATGGCCGAAAGATAGGTGATGCCTTCCTGTTCCTTGATGGTGCGCGAGGCATCGTCGCCGACATTGGTGATCTTGTCGCGGCGGAACTGATAGCGCACGTTCTGGCGCAGATTATCGGTCAGATCGAATCCGGCCCGCAGGGCAAAGCCCAGCGAGTTCTGATCATAGGAGGAAACATCCTGGAAATCGGTCTGCCGGTTGAACAGATCGAAGCCCGCCGCCAGCGGCTTGTCGAGAAAATAGGGTTCGGTAAAACCCAGATCGATGAACTGGCGCTTCGAGGATACCGACAGACTCAGTTTCAGATCCTGCCCGCGCCCCAGAAGGTTGCGTTCGCGAATGGATATATCGCCGGAAACATTGTCGGCCGAGGAGAAACCGGCACCGAGACTGAGCTCGCCCGTCGATTTTTCCTGCACATCGACATTGATCACCGTCTTATCGGGGGCGGATCCCTGTTCGTTGGTGATTTCCACCTTGTCGAAAAAGCCGAGAGCGCGGATGCGCTTGCGCGACAGGCGCAGCTTGGCGGCATTGAAGGCATCGCCTTCGGACAAACGGAATTCGCGCCGGATCACCTTGTCCAGCGTACGGGTATTGCCGGTGATGTTGATCCGCTCGACATAGACGCGCGCGCCCTTGTCGATCTGATAGGTGATGTCGATAGTGCGCTTCTTACGATCCCGGTTGACCCGCGGGCGAACATTGACAAAGGCATAGCCCAGCCGTCCCAGCTCGAAGGTGACGTCCTGAATCGTTTTCTCGATCAGCTCGGCATTGTAGATATCGCCCGGCTGATATTTGATCAGCTTGCGCAGCGCATCGACATCCACGCCCTTCAGCGCCGATGAAATATCGCTCTTGCCGAAACGATAGACCGGCCCCTCGTCAACGGTGAAGGTCAGGAAGAAGCCGCTCTTATCCGGTGCCAGTTCGGCCACCGCGGAAACGACGCGGAAATCGGCATAACCGTTGGAAAGATAAAAGCGGCGCAGCAGCTCGCGATCGAAGGTCAGCCGGTCGGGATCGTAATTGTCATCGGAAGAGAAAAAACGGTACCAGCGGCTTTCCTTGGTCAGGATGACGCGGCGCAGCCGCCCGTCGGAAAAGGCGCGGTTGCCGACGAAACGGATCCGCTTGATCCCGGTGACCGGCCCTTCCTTGATCTCATAGACCAGGTCGATGCGGTTCTGCGGCAGCTGGATGACCTTGGGTTCCACCATGGCGGCGAAACGACCGTTGCGCCGGTAGATCTGCAGCAGCCTTTGCACATCGCTCTGCACCTTGGAGCGGGAAAAGACGGTGCGCGGGCGCAGTTGCACTTCCTGCATGAGGATTTCGTCGGTCAGGCGGCGGTTACCCTCGAATGCGACCCGATTGACGATCGGATTTTCCACGACGGAGACCAGCAGCCGGTCGCCCCGGCGGCGGATGCGCACATCGGCGAACAGGCCGGTGGCATAGAGCGACTTCAGCGACTGGTTGATCTTTGCCGCATCGAACGGATCCCCGGGAGCGATGCGCATGTAGGAGCGGATCGTCTCCGCCTCGATACGCTGATTGCCCTCCACATCGATGGCGGCGACCACGGCTTGGGCTGCGGCGTGGCGGGGCGCGGCCGTCAGCACAACGACCGGAAGCGCCAGCAACAGCGCGAAGGCCGCCATGGAGGCGCGGTGCAGAAGCGAACGGAAATGAAACTGAAAGACCAAATCCAATATCCTGAAGACAGGCACCAAACTCACGAAAAGAAACTGCGCACCGCATCCACGATCCGGAACTGGACCAGATCGTTCCACGTTGCGAAAACCATAAGGGCAAGAATTAACGCAAGGCCGACGCGAAATCCATATTCCATGGATTTTTCACCCAGCGGTTTCCCCCTCAATGCCTCAATGGCATAGAATAAAAGGTGCCCGCCGTCCAGCATCGGAACGGGAAACAGGTTGATCAGCCCCAGGCTGATCGACAGAAAGGCCATGAACTGAATGACCGATGCAACCCCCACCTGTGCCGCCTGACCCGACAACTGTACGATGCCGAGAGGGCCGCGCAATTCGTCGGATGAACGGGTACCGGTAATCATCTGCCCGACGGCCCCCAGCGTCGTCGCGGTGACCGAATAGGTCTGCTCCACCGCCGCCTTGAGTGCCTGCAAGGGCGAAAGCACGGCATAATCGCGCGCCATTACCGCAATGCCAAGCTGGCCGACACGATAGACATTGCCGAAACGATCGGTCATTTCGACCACCCGCGGGGTGGCGGGCAGGGTTATGCGCGCGCCGTCGCGCAGCACCACGAATTCCAGCGGCTCGCCCAGATTGAGCCGCACCACATTCTGAATATCCTCGAAGCGTTCGATCGGCTTGCCGGAAATTTCGACGATACGGTCGCCTTTCCTGAAACCCGCCGCCTCGGCGACGCTGCCTTCCATCACCTGATCGACCACCGGCGGCGTGTAGGGACGGCCGATGGTGGCGAACATGACGGCGAAAACGACAATCGCGAACAGAAAATTGGCCAGCGGCCCCGCCACCACCACGGCCGCCCGCTGATGCAGCGGCTTGAAATGGAAGATGCCGCCGCGCTTTTCTTCCGGAATGCTTTCGAGATCGGGGACCATGTCGCTGGCGGCCCCGGCATCGCCGGCAAATTTCACATAACCGCCGAAGGGAATGATGCTGAGGCGCCAGCGCGTGCCGGATTTGTCGTTGAAGCCGAAAATCTCGCGCCCGAAACCGATGGAGAACACCTCGACATCGACGCCGCACCAACGGGCCACCAGGTAATGTCCCATTTCATGGACGAAAACCAGAACGGTCAGCACCACCAGAAACGGCAGCGCATAACCCACGAAACCGGAAAGAATTTCCATTATCTCATTTACCTGCTGCTATGAAATCCTGCGCCACCCTGCGCGCCTGCCGGTCGATTTCGGCCACGTCTTCGAGACTGTCCGGCGCCCCGGGAGAAAATGCATCGAGACTACGCGCGACAATTTCGGCAATATTAAGGAAGCCGATGCTTCCGGCAAGAAAGGCGGCCACCGCCTCCTCATTGGCGGCATTCAGCACCACCGGCACCGATCCGCCCTCCCTCAGTGCGCGCCGCGCCAGCGCCAGCGCCGGAAAGCGTTCTTCGTCGGGGGCCTCGAAGGTCAGCTGGCCCAACCGGGCCAGATCCAGCCGTTCGGCCGGAGTGTCGATCCGATCCGGCCAGGCGAGAGTATAGGCAATCGGCGTACGCATGTCGGGGCTGCCGAGCTGGGCCAGCACCGAACCGTCCACATAGGAAACCATCGAATGGATCACCGATTGCGGATGCACCAGAATGTCCAGCTGCTCCACCTCCACCGGGAAGAGGTGATAGGCTTCGATCACCTCCAGCCCCTTGTTCATCATGGTGGCTGAATCGACCGATATCTTCGCCCCCATGCGCCAGTTGGGATGCGCCACCGCCTGTTCCGGCGTGACACGGGCCATCGCCTCGCGCCGCAGGGTCCTGAACGGTCCGCCCGATGCGGTGAGCGTGATCCTCTCGATCCGCTCGGGACGGTCGAAATCCAGCACCTGATAGATGGCATTGTGTTCCGAATCCACCGGCAGCAGCCGCGCGCCGTGGTGGCGGGCCTCGTTCATGAACAGATCGCCGGCGCAGACCAGGCTTTCCTTGTTCGCCAGTGCCACCACATGCCCCTGACGGATCGCGGCAAGGGTCGGGCCGAGACCGGCATAGCCGATAATTGCCGCCATCAGCCAGTCGCAAGGGCGGGCGGCGGCCTCGTCCAGGGCGCCTTTGCCCGCTGCGGCCTCGACACCGCTGCCGGCCAGGGCTTCCTTAAGCGCGGGATACAGGCTGTCATCGGCAATCACCGCCACCTCGGCCTGCAGGCTGCGAGCCTGGCGGGCCAGGGCGGCCACATCGCGATTGGCCGTCAACGCCACCACCTCGTAAGCCTGAGGATTGCGTTGCAGCAGATCGACCGTGTTGCAGCCGATCGACCCCGTGGAACCGAGAATGCTGACCCGTTTCACCCGTCCTGCCCGTTCCGGGCCGGGCATATCAGCCAGCGTTGCTAAGGGCATGTATTCTTTTCCTTGTGTTTCTTTGCCGCTACAGGCGGAGAATGCCGAAATAAACCGCAAACGCCATCACCGGCGCAGCGAACAGCAGCCCGTCTATCCGGTCGAGAATACCACCATGTCCCGGAATTATGGAGCCGGAATCCTTCACGTCCAGTTTACGCTTGATGCCCGATTCATACAGGTCACCAAGCTGGGAGACGATGGACACCACGACGGCGCCGGCCAGGGAGGGCGGCAGCGCATATCCCGCCATGGCCGCCACCGCGGCAGAGGCCAGCACCGCCAGAACGATTCCGCCGAAAAAACCCGACCAGGTCTTGTTCGGGCTGATCTTCGCCGCCAGTTTCGGCCCGCCCAGGCGCCTGCCGGTGAAATAGGCGCCGATATCCGTTCCCCAGACCACGGCAAACAGCCAGAAAATCATGAAGGCCCCGTGTTCGGCGCGCAAAAAGATCAGGGACAGCACCGTCGGCAGGCTGTAAAGGGCACCGAAAAACATCCACCACGGCAGTTTTCCCCCATCATCGGGACCGATGCTGCCGCCAACGAACCGGGACGAGACGAGAAACAACAGAACCGCCGCCAGCGACAGCAGGACGAGCCACTGGCCGCGATCCCCGGGAAAATCGTATTTTTCCAGCAGATACAAGGCGGACGGCGCCAGAACATACAGGATGAGAAGAGCGTAATAAGCAAGCCGCCGCCAGCCACGCAGATGATCGAGGCGCGCCCTGGCCTGCGAAGGCATCCGGTGCCATTCATGGGCCAGAATGCCCCAAAGAACGCCGATAAAGATGTAAAAAGGCAGACCGCCGAGATAGATGACCGCCAAGACGGCAGGGATCATCACCACCGCCGACATGCTTCGCTTGAACAGGCCTGATCCGCTGTCACTCATCCGGGCGGGCACCGTAGCGGCGTTCCCGGCGGCGGAATTCGCAGATCGCCTCTTCCAGATTGCGGCGGCTGAAATCCGGCCACAGGGTATCGACGAACACGAATTCGGCATAAGCCGCCTGCCACAGCAGAAAATTGCTCAGCCGTTGCTCGCCGCTGGTCCGCAGAATCATGTCGGGGTCGGGAATACCGCCGGTCTGCAGGTGGGCGGCGAACACGGATTCGTCGATATCCTCCGGCTTCAGCCGCCCGGCCTGAACGTCCCGGGCAATGGCGCGGCAGGCGCTGACGATTTCGCTCTGCCCGCCGTAATTCAGGGCGATGATCAGGGTCAGCCCCGTATTGGCGCGGGTCAGGGCTTCGGCCTCGTCGATCAGGGCAATGATGTCTTCGGCCAGGCGCGTGCGCTCGCCGATAAAGCGCACCCGCACATTGTGTTTGTTCAGATCGGAAAGCTCCTTGCGCATATACAGGCGCAGCAGCCCCATCAGATCGTCGACCTCGCCCGGCGGGCGTTTCCAGTTTTCAGAGGAAAAGGCATAAAGGGTCAGATATTGGACCCCAAGCTCGCGGCAGGCCCGCACAACCCGGCGCACGGCCGCGGCGCCGCGCTGATGCCCGGCGACGCGCGGCAGGTTGCGCGCCTGGGCCCAGCGGCCATTACCGTCCATGATGATGGCGATATGGCGTGGCGGCTGGTTTTCCGCGGTGTTGTTGCGGGCCGGCTGCATCTCAGACCTGCATGATTTCTTTCTGCTTGTCTTCGAGCATGGCATCGACGGCGGCAATCGCCTCATCGGTCAGTTTCTGCACCTTGTCCGCCAGACCCTTGTGCTCGTCCTGGCTGATTTCGCCTTCCTTTTCCAGGCGCTTCAGTTCATCCATGCCGTGGCGGCGGATATTGCGGATGGCGATACGCGCCTGTTCGGCATACTGACCGGCCACCTTGGCCAGCTCCGCCCGGCGTTCCTCGGTCAGCTGCGGAATGGGAATGCGCACAAGCTGGCCGTCGCTGGAAGGATTGAGCCCCAGCCCGGAATTGCGAATCGCCTTTTCCACCGCGGAGACATTGGCCTTGTCCCATACCTGCACGGTCAGCATGCGCGGCTCCGGCACGCTGACGGTACCGACCTGCGACAGCGGCATCATCGAGCCATAGCAATCGACCATGACCGGATCGAGCAGACTGGCCGCCGCGCGCCCGGTGCGCAGACCGGCAAATTCATGGCGCAGGGCTTCCTGCGCCCCCTGCATGCGCCGCTTCAGATCGTCCAAATCGTAGCTAGACATTACCTGCCTCCTGTTTGTCATTGCCCCTGTTGCCGCCGTCAACCACCGTGCAGACCCCCTTGCCCGCGACCACATCGGCAAACGCCCCCGGCGATTGCAGCGAGAACACGACGATCGGAATATCGCTTTCCCGTGCCAGGGATACGGCCGAGGCATCCATCACTTTCAGATCCCGGGCCAGAACGTCCATATAGCCCAGACGATCGAAACGGTGCGCATCGGGGTTCTTCTTCGGATCGCTGTCGTACACGCCATCGACCTGCGTCCCCTTGAGCAGGGCGTCGCAGCCCATCTCCGCCGCCCGCAGGGCCGCCGCCGTATCGGTGGTGAAAAAGGGATTGCCGGTTCCGGCGGCGAAAATCACCACCCGGCCCTTTTCCAGATGGCGGATGGCCCGGCGGCGGATATAGGGTTCGCACACGCTCTGCATCGGAATGGCCGACAGTACCCTGGTATCGATGCCCAGCCCTTCCAGCGTATTCTGCAGCGCCAGGGCGTTCATCACCGTCGCCAGCATGCCCATGTAATCGGCGCTGGCCCGCTGCATGCCCTTGGTGGCGCCGGAGATGCCGCGGAAAATATTACCGCCGCCGATCACGACGCAGATCTCCACCCCCAGCTCATGCACACGGGCGATATCCCTGGCGATGCGGGTGACCGTATCGAAATCGATACCGTATTCGCCCTCTCCCATAAGCGCCTCGCCGGAGCATTTCAGCAAAACGCGTTTGTAGACAGGATCAGATGACATGTAAAATCTCCACACAGGACCGTCCGCGCACCGCCGCGCGGGCCGGCGCAGGCACCATACACGATTGCCCGCCGTATAAAAACTGCGAGATGAACAGGATTATATTTTCCCTGCCATCCCATAAAAAAGGGCCGCGGGGCTGATGCCGCCGCGACCCTGAACGAGAACGCGCCATTCAGCCGGCCATCGAGGCCACTTCGGCTGCGAAATCGTCTTCCTTCTTTTCGATCCCTTCGCCGAGGGCAAGACGGACGAAACCGGCCACCTTGATCGGCGCCCCGGCATCCTTGGCCGCGGCTTCGACCGCCTTGGCGACCTTGCTTTCGCCGTCAATGACGAAGGTCTGCTCCAGCAGCACCACTTCCTGATAGAATTTGCGGATACGGCCTTCGACCATCTTTTCGATGATGTTTTCCGGCTTGCCGCTTTCGCGGGCCTGGGCGCTCAGCACTTCGCGTTCATGGGCAACCGCCTCCTGGTCCATGTCCTCGATGGACACGGCACGCGGATTGGTCGCCGCGATATGCATCGCAAGCTGCTTGCCAAACGCCTTCAGCTTGTCGGCATCGCCTTCGGATTCGAGCGCCACCAGCACCGCAATCTTGCCCAGACCGTCGGCAATGGCACCATGGACGTAACCGGAAACCACGCCCTTATCCACTTCCAGCACCGAAGCACGGCGCAGGTTCATGTTTTCGCCGATGGTGGCGATGGCGCCGGTCAGCTGATCCTGAATGCTGCCGCCGTTCGGATGACCGGAAGCCAGAATGGCCGCAACGTCGTCGCCGACCTTGACCGCCGCCTCGACCATATCGGCCGCCAGTTTCTGAAACTGTTCGTTGCGGGCGACGAAATCGGTTTCCGAATTCAGTTCGATCACCGCGCCCTTGTTGCCCTCGGTGCGCAGCGCCACCAGCCCTTCGGCTGCGACACGACCGGATTTCTTGGCCGCGGCCGCCAGGCCCTTTTTGCGCAGCCAGTCAATGGCGGCATCCATGTCGCCGTCATTTTCCTGCAACGCCTTCTTGCAGTCCATCATGCCCGCGCCGGTCTTGGTGCGGAGCTCCTTGACCATCGAAGCCGTGATTTCAGCCATGATATCACCTGTAATAATTGAAATGACACAGATGCCCCGGCCTGCCCGGCCGGGGATCGTCGTTGATTGTTCCGTTTGCCGCCTCAGGCAGCCGGGGTGGCTTCCGCCTCGTCACCGGCAGGGGCGGCATCAGCGCCTTCGGCTGCCTCTGCAGCGGCAGGGGCGGCCTCTTCAGCGCCTTCGTCCGCTGCTTCCGCTGCACCGTCGCCGGCCTCCTCCCCGGGCAAGGCCTCGCCCGGCAGTTCTTCCTGCTCGCCCAGATCGAAGCCCGCAGCCGCAGCCGAGGTTTCCAGCCCGTCGATGATCGCCTTTTCGAACAGATCGAGATAGAGGGCGATCGCGCGCATGGCATCGTCATTGCCCGGCACCGGGAAATCCGCATCGGCGGGATCGCAATTGGTATCGACGATGGCGACCACCGGGATGTTCAGCTTGCGCGCTTCCTTGATCGCGATGCCTTCCTTGTTGGTGTCGATCACGATCATGATATCGGGCAGACCGCCCATTTCGCGAATACCGCCGATACCGCGTTCCAGCTTGTCGCGTTCGCGTTCCAGGTTCAGCAATTCCTTCTTGGTCAGCCCCTGGGACTGAGCGTCGGCAAGCATCTCGTTCAGTTCGTTCAGGCGACGGATGGAATTGGAAATGGTCTTCCAGTTGGTCAGCGTGCCGCCCAGCCAGCGGTGATTGACATAATACTGCGCGCAGCGCTTGGCGGTTTCGGCGATCTGCTCGCTGGCCTGACGCTTGGTGCCGACGAACAGCACACGCCCGCCGCCGGCGACAACGTCGCGAACCTGCTGCAGGGCGCGATAGAGCATCGGCGCCGTCTGCTGCAGATCGATGATATGGATGCCGTTGCGCTCGCCGAAGATATACGGCTTCATGCGCGGATTCCAGCGCGCGGTCTGGTGCCCGAAATGGACGCCGGCTTCGAGAAGCTGACGGATGGTAAATGTCGGCATGGACATGTTTCGTTCCTTTCTCCGGTTAAACCTCCGCGGGGTGTGGTCCAAGCCCCCGCCCGGCCATGAGAACGGCCAAAACGAAAGCACAAACACCGGAACGCCTGGCGGGGCTTTTCATCCGCCGGGCGCAAACCCGCGTGCGTTATGGGGCGGGTATTACCCTCTTATCGCCGCCGGATCAAGGGGGAGCGGATCACGATTTGCCTTCTTCGCGCTTTTTCTGCCGCATTTCCTTGTATTCACGCATCCAGTCCTTCATCCTTCCGATCATCAGGGGGAGCATCCCCCTTTGCAGAGTGATCGGTATTTCCGCCGCTACCAGCGGCATTTTT
>JALXAG010000133.1:0-620 GCA_026992315.1 Sneathiellales bacterium
GCGATGTTCTGGCGCTGCCCTATCTTCGCGACGATGTTCTCTCCGGGCGTGCCGATCTGGCATTGCGTCTGCAGGGGCAGGGCTATGCGCCGGCGGGATTGTTCTCTTCCCTGAACGGGAAATACCGTCTTGAGGCCGACGGGCTTGCTCTTGCCTCCCGTGAAACCATGGCGGCAGGGGACGGTGTTGCCGGGGGGGTGTTGCGCCCTCTCTTCCTGTCCCTGCCTGCTGTTGCCGGTAATGTCGAAAACGGTATTGTCATCATCCCTCCGGTCGGCATAGACATCAGGCGGGGTGAAGATAGCGGCCGGGTGGTTCTGCGCCGGGGTCGCCTGTCCCTGAGTGACGGCAGGGTGGATCTTCTCCTCGATACCGATCTGCCATGGCATGAGGCAACACGGTTACGCTGGCGTATCGGCGGCCGGGTGCCGGCGCCGGAAATTGCGGCGGTTTCGCCACGATAGCCCCGGCGGCATTCCGATAAAAACTGCCCATGCCTTGAAAAACAAACCGCCCTACACAGTTCCCTGTGAAGAATCCGGACGTCTATGATTTGGCTGTGGTTTCCGCTGATTTGAAGTAAGGGGATTTGCAAGAAAACGTAGTTTTGGCGGTCGTTT
>JALXAG010000133.1:630-5673 GCA_026992315.1 Sneathiellales bacterium
AAACTTTTGCCCAAAATCATCGCCGCCATATGGACCGCGATAACTCCCCGATCAATGCTCAAACAGGCTTCTTAACAGCGGACTACACAATCATCTGTGCCATCGATGGCGGCAGTTACCGCCCGGCGTGTCCAGCCGGCGCCTTTTAAGTCGGACTTTGTTTATCCACTAATGAAATTGCAAATACTTAACAAATTACTTGGATGAGTGCAGGAAAATTTCGTTACGAATAGCTTCTTGAAACATTATGATTTCCATGTAAATTTGAACAAGAGTTTATTTCATCTGTTGTCCTTATCGGACCAGAAGCCCGCATCATTTGCCGTAGTCAGCCATCGAATTCCGGAGCATGGTTGGAATATCGCGCTATTGGCAGATTTTTCCAGGGGGCAGACCCGGGTTACATAGGGGCACGACGGAAAATTCAGTATCGGTGTGGCGTTGCACGCTTAACAAGCTGGTTTTCTTTGCGCTATTTTACCCGAATCGAGGGTGGCACGATTCCAAGGAGGCCCGATGCATATTCTGATGGCGGACGATCATCTGGTGGTGCGCGCCGGGATGCGGCACCTGCTTCAGCAGCTTGCCGATGATGTCACCATTACCGAGGCCAATAATTACGAGCAGCTTCTGGCTGCGGCCCAAAAAGGTGTGCAGTACGATCTGGCGCTGATCGACCTGCTGATGCCCGGCGCCGTGCCCGCCGAAGGGCTGAAATCGGTTCTGGCGCTGTTGCCGGCAACGCCGATCATTGTGATTTCGGCGATCGAAAACCATGAAGAGGCCGAAAAGGCGATCAAGGCCGGCGCCATGGGCTATATTCCCAAATCGGCCGATGCGGACGAAATCCTGGGGGCGATCCGCCAGGTGCTGGCCGGCAATATCATCTTTCCCGGCCGGCTGCGTCAGCAGAAGCTCGATTTTCCCGATGCCGCACTGGCCACCGATACGGATGATGGCTGGGTTCACGAACTGACCCGCCGTCAGCGGGATGTGGTGAAGCTGTTGGCTCAGGGCAAATCCAATCAGGAGATCGCCAGGGAACTGGGCATGTCCGAAAATACGGCGAAGATCCATATTTCGGCCATTCTCAGGACCATGGGCGTGCCCAACCGTACCAAGGCGGCGATCATGGCGGCGGAATTCTTCGCCCGCGCTGCTCTTGGCTGAACCGGGGAAGATCTGCCCCTGAATCAAGGAAAACAGCGCCTGTTTGCACCATGGACCGGTGCGGTTTCAGGAAATGGCGGTTATCGGCTTATCGTTCCGCGGCATTCTCCGCTGCCGACGGGGCGGGGGGCATCATTCTGTTTCGGAGGGCACGCAGCACATATAAGCGCACGGCACTGGAGAGCGGGTGCGTGCCACGCGCCGCATCGATTTCGCGCAGCAGTGCGGCGGTGGCCATGCCTTGTTCGCGGGCCATGGCACACAGGCAATCCCAGAATTCCGGTTCCAGGGACAGGCTGGTGCGATGGCCCGCGATGGTGACTGAGTATTTCTTCAGATGGCCGCTCAAGGCTCAGTCGCTCGGCCCCAGCATTTTCGAGGGATCGACCAGCTTGTCGAAATCCTCTTCCTTGACGAAGCCCAGGCGCACGGCCTCCTCGCGCAGGGTGGTGCCGTTCTTGTGCGCGGTCTTGGCGACAAGGGCGGCATTGTCATAGCCGATATGCGGTGCCAGCGCCGTGACCAGCATCAGCGAGCGGTTCAGCAGCTCGTTGATGCGTTCGCGGTTCGGTTCGATGCCGACGACGCAGTTGTCGGTAAAGCTCATGCAGGCATCGGCCAGCAGGCGAATGGACTGCAGCAGGCTGTAGATCATCACCGGTTTGAAGACGTTCAGTTCGAAATGCCCGTTCGAACCGGCAACGGTGACGGTGACGTGATTGCCCATCACCTGGGCACAGACCATGGTCGTGGCCTCGCACTGGGTGGGGTTGACCTTGCCCGGCATGATCGAGGAGCCGGGTTCGTTTTCCGGCAGGATGAGTTCGCCGATGCCGCAACGCGGGCCGGAGGCCAGGAAGCGGATATCGTTGGCAATCTTCATCAGGCTGGCGGCCAGGACGTTGAGGGCGCCCGATGCCTCGACAACGGCATCATGGGCGGCAAGCGCCTCGAACTTGTTTTCGGCCGTGACGAAGGGCAGGCCGGTGATCGAGGCGATTTCGGCGGCCACGCCCTCGGCAAAGCCTTTTTTGGTGTTCAGCCCGGTGCCGACGGCGGTACCGCCCTGGGCCAGCTTGTAAAGACGGGGCAGGGTATCGCGCACCCGATCCATGCCATAGGCGATCTGGGTGGTATAGCCGGAAAACTCCTGACCCAGCGTCAGCGGCGTGGCATCCTGGGTATGGGTGCGGCCGATCTTGATGATGTCCATCCAGGCTTCGGATTTTTCCCTCAGGGCCTTGTGCAGATGGGACAGCGCCGGCAGCAGGCGGTTGTTCAGCTCTTCTGCCGCGGCGATGTGCATGGCGGTGGGAAAGGTGTCGTTCGAGCTCTGGCTCATATTGACGTGGTCGTTGGGATGGACCGGATCCTTCGATCCGCGTTCGCCGCCGAGAATTTCAATGGCGCGGTTGGCGATGACCTCGTTCACGTTCATATTGGTCTGGGTGCCCGATCCCGTCTGCCAGACGACCAGCGGGAAATTGCCTTCGAGCCTGCCGGCGATAATATCGTCCGCAGCCTGAACGATGGCGTTGCCGATGCGCTCGTCCAGCCCGGCAATGCGCATGTTCACCCGGGCGGCGGCCTGTTTGAGAATGGCATAGGCGCGAATCACCGGATCGGGCATTTTCTCCCAACCGATGCGGAAATTCTGGCGGCTGCGCTGCGTCTGGGCGCCCCAATACCTGTCCGCCGGCACTTCCACCGGTCCAAAAGTATCTGTTTCGATGCGGGTTTTGCCATTATCGGTCATTTTTCCTGCCCAATCGGTTGTTGGTGTCCTGATGGATGGCGGCCCGGCCGCGATAAGGTGCTGCCTGCCGTGACAGGGGTTTCGTACCCTGCCATGGCCTTCGATACAAGCGGCTTGCCATCGCGGGGCCGGCCGGGGGCGGGGTGCCACGGGGGCAATGGCCTTATTTCTTCCGCGTGTTAATCCGTATACAAGTATTGGCGGATAAACACTCAGGGGTCCGGATCCCGGGAACGGGCCGCCGCCGTATTTCAGTATCAGTCAAGGGTATCCGTCGCATGAGACGATCGGCTCTGTTCAGGTTGATCAGGCACAAAACCAGACGTGTACTTCGCCATGAGCGCACGGTGCTGCTGCTGCTCGGCTCCCTCGCCGGGGTGCTGACGGGGCTGGCGGCCATCGCCTTCAGGCTGGGAATCGACGAGGCGCAGGCGCTTTTCCTTGGGGTCAGGGGGGAATACATCACTTCTGCCATTCATGCGCTTCCGTGGTGGCGGGTGGTATTGGGCCCTCTGCTCGGCGGTATTGCCGTTGCCCTGATGCTGCGTCTGTTCATGACGGATTACCGCCCGCGCAGCGTCACCCATGTGATTGAGGCGGTTGCGACGAAAGGCGGCGCCCTGCCGCTGAAGGACGGGCTGGTTGCGGCGCTGATCTCGATCCTGACCCTGGGCAGCGGCGGTTCGGCGGGGCGCGAGGGACCGATGGTCCATCTCGCCGCGACGCTGGCGGCGAATATCGGGCGGGTGCTGAAGCTCAATCCGAAACGGAACATGACCCTGCTTGGCTGCGGGGTGGCTTCGGCGGTTGCGGCATCCTTCAATGCCCCGATCGCAGGGGCCTTCTTCGCCCTGGAAGTGGTGGTGGGCTCCTATGCGCTGGATGCCTTCGCCCCCGTGGTGCTGGCATCGGTGATCGGCACGGTGATCAGCCGGCTATATTTCGGCGATTTCCCGGCTTTCATCCTGCCGCATCATTACGGTCTGGTATCGTTCTGGGAATTTCCGGCCTTCGCCCTGCTCGGCATTGTCTGCGCCATCGTGGCCGGGCTGTTCATGTGGTCGGTTCTCTTCGTCGAAAAAGTAGCGGAAAAACTTCCCTTGCCCGGCTATCTGCTGCCTGTTCCGGCGGGGCTTGCCGTCGGGGTGCTGGCGCTGGCCTTTCCGCAGATTCTCGGCGTCGGTTATGAGGCCACGGATGCCGCCCTCAAGGAGCAGTTGCCATTGATCAGCATGCTGTTGCTGCTGGTGGTCAAGACCGCGGCGACGGCGATCACCCTTGGCAGCCGCTTCGGTGGCGGGGTGTTCTCCCCCTCCCTGTATCTGGGGGCGATGACCGGCGGGGCCTTCGGCATCATCGCGGCGGCGGCCTTTCCCGAATATGCCGCCGGCCAGGGGGTTTACACGATCGTCGGCATGGGGGCGGTTGCCTCCGCCGTTCTCGGGGCGCCGATATCGACCATTCTGATCGTTTTTGAAATGACCGGCGATTACAAGGTGACGATTGCGGTCATGCTCAGCGCTTCCCTGGCTTCGCTGCTGGTGCATTCGCTGCTTGCCAGAAGCTTTTTTCACTGGCAGCTTCGCCGCCGCGGTATCGATGTGGAGGATGGGCGCCTGCGTCATCTGCTTTCGCATATTCCGGTGGCCGAACTGGTCAAGCCGACGCCGGCCATTCTGCACGAACAGGCGGATATCGATGCCGTGCGCATGGCGATCATGGAAAACGAGGCCGGCGTCGCCTATATCGTCGATGACGACAACCGCCTTCGCGGTGTGATCGCCCTGCCGGATCTGAAGCGTTTCAGAACTTTCGAGGAAGAGGCCCATCACCAGGCATCCGCCGCCGATGTCATGCGCCCCTGTCGTTGGGTGCTGTATCTGGATCAGCCGCTGGATCAGGCCCTCGACCTTCTGGAAAAGGATATCGAAGATCCCATTCCCGTGCTGAACAACAGGGATGAGCAGGCCTTGCGCGGCGTCATCTATCAGCGCGACATTCTGTTGGCGCAGAACCGGGCGCTGGTGCAGCGTCAGCGCGAGCAGGCCGGCGAAGCTTGATGGTTCGAAAAAATAAATAAAATTTTATGTAAAATAAAATACAAGTATTGAATATAT
>JALXAG010000134.1 GCA_026992315.1 Sneathiellales bacterium
GTCCCGGCGGCAGCAGTTCGGGCCGTTCGGGGCGGGCGGGATGGACGGGAAGGGCAGCCGTATCCGCCCGGCCGCAAGGCAGGTTCCCCCGGCGCCACAGATCGTGGGCCCGCAGGGTCAGCCGCGATTTCTCCCCGGCCCCGGGGGTGGCGAGAACCGTCACGGCCCAGTCGTGAAGCGTTGCCGGCTCCCTGTGGTTCATTGCCCGTTGCTACCGACCAGTTCGCGCAGTTTTTCCAGCACTTTTTCTACATGATCCTTGACGCGGACCTTGCGCCAGACGGCGCGGACGATGCCGTCGGGATCGACCAGGAAGGTGGTTCTTTCGATCCCCATATAGGTGCGGCCGTAATTCTTCTTTTCCACCCAGACGCCGAAGGCCTCGGTCACCTCGCCGCTTTCATCGGCGCCGAGGGCGACGGTCAGGCCGTTTTTCTCCCGGAAACGCTGTTTGGATGCGATGGTGCCGCGCGATATGCCGATGATGCGGGCGCCAAGGCGGGAAAATTCCGCCTCCGCTTCGCTGAAGGCGATGGCCTCCTTGGTGCAGCCGGGGGTGGAATCCTTCGGGTAAAAGAACAAGACGCTCCACTGTCCCTTCAGGCTTTCATTGTCGATGCTGCTGCCGTCGTCGAGCGGCAGGGTGAAACCGGGCAGGGTATCGCCTTCGTTTACGGTCATTCCGAATACCTCATGTGATTTTCAGGACGGGTTCGCTCCGCAAAAGCGGTTCAGTTCTCTTTGCCGGGCGGCCATTCCTCTGCCCCCAGCAGGGCATGATAATGTTCCATGATACGGCGGCGGTGATTTTTCAGGCTGGCGGTCACGCTGTCAAGGGACGGGGCCGAGCAGGCCTCGCTCAGCAGCCGTGCCAGGCCGGGGGGCATGTCACCGGCATCCTGCCCGTTGCTCAGGCACAGATAGATCCGGTCGGCGACATTGCGCTGAAATTCCCAGGCCGCGATCAGTTCCCCGGCCATTTCGCGATCGATAAAGCCCCGCTTCTGCAGGGTGCGGAAGGCATCGGCGGTGCTGCCGTCGAGAATGGCGGGATACTCGCCGCCATGGAGCAGTTGCAGATACTGGCAGATGAATTCCATGTCCAGTATGCCGCCCCGGCTCAGTTTCATGTCCCAGAAGCCCTTCGGCTTCTTTTCCCGGGCGATGCGCTGGCGCATTTGTGCAACTTCCCGGCGCAGTGAATCCTTATCGCGCCGGCGGGTGAGAACGTCGCGGATCGTGGTGTCGATGGCGGTGCGCAATGCATCGGGGCCGGTACTGACGCGCGCCCGGGTCAGCGCCATGTGCTCCCAGGTCCAGGCCTGTGTCTGCTGATATTGGATGAAGCCCTCAAGCGGTACGGCCAGCGGTCCGGCATTGCCGGAAGGGCGCAGACGCATATCGACTTCATACAGGCTGCCCTCGGCCGTCTGCGATGCGATGGCCGCTATCAGCCGCTGCCCCAGCCGGGTGAAATATGTCGAGGGGGCCAGGGGCTTCTCGCCGTCGGATGCGCCGGAGGAGGAAGGGAAGTCATAAATGAAGATCAGGTCGAGATCGGAATTGAAGCTCATCTCCCGGCTGCCCAGCTTGCCCATGGCCACAACGGCCATGACGCCGCCGTCGATATGGCCATGCCGGCGGGCGAACTCTTCCCATACCCGTGGCAGAAGCGCGTTCAGCGCGGCATCGGCGACATCGCTGAGGCTTCTGCCTATGGCATCTGAAAATATCATGTTTTCAAGTGTTTGTATGCCGATCTGAAAGTGTTTTTCCTGTTTCCAGCGGCGGCAGATATCGAGGGTTTCCTGATAGTCCCTGCTGGCGGAGAGCTGGTATTTCAATTCGTTTTCAAGGGTCGGATAGGGCGGCAGGGGTTCGAGGAAATCATGTGAGATGATGCCATCGAACAGGGCCGGATGCCGGGCGAGATATTCCGCCAGGCGCGGTGCCGTCGCCATGATATTGGCGAGAAAGCCAAGCAGTTTCGGATTATTGGCGAACAGCGAGAACAGCTGAATGCCTGCAGGTAGCGCGCCAAGGAAGCGGTCGAAACGGGCCAGGGCGTCATCGGCGCTGCCGGTCTTCGCGAAGGCATCGAGAATGGCCGGGATCAGTTTTGTCAGAATTTCCCGCGCCCGGGCCGAGCGCGTGGCCCGGTAGCGGCCGTGATGCCAGTTGCGGATGATCTGCGAGGCAAGAGAGGGGTTGGCGAAGCCCATGCGTTCCAGAACGCGGAGCGTTTCCGGATCGTCATCGGTGCCGGTGAAGGCGAGGTTCCCTTCCGGCGCGGAAAGATCCGGCGCTTCCTCGAACAGGGCGGCATAGATGTTGCTGACGGTATTGAACACGTCCAGGCACCGGGCGGTGAAGCTTTCCAGATCGGCAAAACCGGCGAAGTTGGCCAGGCGCAGCAGATCCTCCTCGTTTGCGGGCAATGTCTGGGTTTGTTCGTCATTGATCATCTGCAGGCGGTGTTCCAGCATGCGCAGAAAGCGGTAGGCGCCGATCATCCTTTCCGCGGTTTCAGGATCGGTCCTGCGGCTGGCGGCAAGGGCGCGGATGGCGGCGCAGGTGGCGCGCTCGCGCAGGCGGGGATCGCGTCCCCCGGCTATCAGCTGCTGGGTCTGGGCGAAGAATTCGATTTCGCGGATGCCGCCGCGCCCGACCTTCAGATTGTGCCCGGCAACGGCGATTTTTTCATGCCCGTGATGGGAATTGATCTGGCGTTTGATCGAATGGATGTCCTCGATGGCGGCAAAGTCGAGATATTTCCGCCAGATGAAGGGTCTGAGATAATCGAGAAAAGCTTCGCCCGCCCTGATGTCACCGGCGATGGGCCGGGCCTTGATCATCGCCGCGCGTTCCCAGTTCTGGCCCAGGGTCTCGTAATAATTCTCTGCCGCCTCGAAGGAGATGGCCAGCGGCGATACGCCGGGATCGGGGCGCAGGCGCAGATCGGTGCGGAAGACATAGCCGTCTGCCGTCCGGTTCTGCAGCATGGCGACGAGTTCGCGCACCAGGCGGGAAAAAAAATCGGTCGGATGGCGTCGCCCGCGATAGACATGCTGCTGCTGATCGTAGAGGACGATCAGGTCGATATCGCTGGAATAGTTCAGCTCGCGCGCGCCCAGCTTGCCCATGCCGATGACCGTCAGCCCGGAAGAGGGGGCATAGGGCGGGCAGGCCTCTGCGGCCAGTTCGCCGCGTTCCGCCGCTTTGGACAACAGGTGCTCAAGGGCGGTTTCGACGGCGAAATCGGCATAGGCGCTCAGCGTTGCCGTGATTTTTTCAAGCCCCCAGCAACCGGCCAGATCCATTCCCGCCGTCAGCAGGGCGATTCGCCGCTTGCCGTGACGCAGCGCCCGCATCACCCCTTCCTTGCCGTTATCCTCGGCAATCCGTTCCCTTACGGTGCTGAAGGTCTCCGCAAGCAGCCCGTCGGCGTCCTCCGCCGCCAGCCGGCAGGTGAATTCCGCCTCCATCGTCACCATATGGGAAAGATAGGGGCTGTCGGCGAATATGGCGCGCATGACGGGGATGAAGGCGGGGTTGCCCTCGGCCTTTTCCAGCAGGGCGGAAAGGCGTGGGTCTTCGTCTATTGCCCTGTCGCGCCATCCGGAAAAACTTTCATCGCCCCGGTGCGGATCGTATGCTATCGGCAGGGATGGAATATTCGGCATGCGTTCTGATCCGTGGTCCAGTGGGTAAGCAGCAATAGCAAACAGGATCCGCTCCTGAAACCGGTATGATAGAAGCATAAGGAAAAGAGTACCATTGTGATCCGTCCTGCCTTCGGTTTCCTGCTCAAGTTTCTCTCGGCCCTGACGGGGGCCGCCGTCCTGCTGGCCCTGGCCGCCGCCTGGCGCTTGTCCACCGGGGCGGTGGATCTGGACATGCTCACCCCCTATGTCGAGGAATGGGCGAACGAAACCCTGCCGGAATTCCGCTTTTCGGTCAGCGCCACCAAGCTGCAATGGTCGCGTGAGGATAACAGCCTTTCCCTGCTGGCAGAGGGGATCGAGCTTCGCCAACCCGGCGGAAAGGACGTGCTCAGCATACCGGAAATGTCACTGGGGCTGGATTTGGCCGCCCTGCTGCGCGGCCGGGCTGAAATCCGCGAAATGACGTTTTACGAGCCGCAGCTTACCGTTGTCCGCGATTCAGAAGGGGCGATCAAGGTCGATGTCGGCAATGGCCGCCTGCGCGATCTGCGCGACATTCTCGCCCGTTTCGGCCCGGCGGCGCAGGCCGATATCCGTGCCCGCGTCACCCTGCGCCGGGCCAGGATCACCCTGGATGACCGCATGAGCGGGGAAAAAATCCTGGCCGAGGATGTCGATTTCTCATTGGGCAGCGGTGTGCGCGGCGTCTTTTTCTCTTTCGATGCGGGGCTGGCCCTTGGCGATGCCCGCCTGAACGCCAGCGGATACGGGCTTCTGAACCCGGCTGAGAATCTCTACAACGCCACCTTCAGGGGACGGATCGGGCGCCTGGCCGATCTGGCCGGTCATTACGGGATGCCCCCGTGGATCGCCGGTCTGGAACTGCCGGCGGATTTCAATGCCGAACTGAAGGATGAGGGACGGAAGCTGAATTTCAATGCCTCCTTGGGCAAGGGGCAGGTCCGTTTACGCGATTTTTTCCCAAAACCCCTGGCGATCGACCGGCTCGAGGCCGTCGGGCAGATCGATCTGCCCGGAAGGAAGGGCGAGATAACGGCGGTCAAATTCGCTGCCGGTCCCATGCGCGGGCGTTTCAGGGGGCGCGCCGCTTATTCGGCCGAAGGGCTCGTTTCCCTCAAGGGCAAGGGATCGATCGACGATATCGCGCTGACCGATTTCATGCGCTTCTGGCCGCCGCGTCTGGCCTCCGACGCCTATGACTGGGTGGCGGCGCATATGCGGGAGGGCATGATCAGCGATGCCTCCCTTGCCGTCGATTTCAATCGGGATGTTCTCTCCGGCCGCAAGCCGGCGGGGGCGGATGCGCTGACGGTGGATTACCGTTTCGCCGGGGCGGTGGCCGAGGATCTGCCCTGGGATATGCGTATCACCGATGCCGAAGGCGTGGTACGGCTGACGGCCGAGGCCATCGACATCACCGTCGATGCCGCCCGCATGGGCGATGTGACCCTGCGCGAAGGGCGCTTTCTCGCCACCGGCTTCCAGGAAGAGGATCAGGCCGCCCTGATCGAGGGGACGGCGGAAGGGCCGCTGCAATCTTTTTTCGACCGGCTGGAAAAAATATCCCCGGGCCTTCTGGCCGAAAACGGCGTTCAGGCGCGCCCGGCCGGCGGTGTGGCGGCAGTACGGGCCAATATCGCCTTTCCCCTGACCAAGACCCTGCGCGATGAGCAGATCGATTACAAGATCGCAGGCAGTACCGAAGGGGCCGTGATCCGTCTGCGCGGGCTTGAGGATCCGCTGCGCGAGGGGCGCGTGGCGTTCAGGGTGGACAGGAAAAAAACCACCGTCAAGGGCACGGCATCCCTTCGGGATACGCCCGTGTCGCTCGATATCCTCAAGCAGGGCGCCGCCGGGCTTCAGGGGCGCATCGGCGGGCGTCTGCCGCTGGAACGGTTCGCCGATTTCCTCGGTCCCGTCCACCGCTATGTCAGCGGCTATGCCGATCTGTCCGCGAATTTCGCCGATCTGGGCCG
>JALXAG010000135.1 GCA_026992315.1 Sneathiellales bacterium
GCCGGCTGACTCTGTGCCCTGCCTATCGGCTGCGCATCGCCGCCAGGCTGCGGGCCAGGGCGCAGAAATCGCCGGTTTCCAGCTCCTCGGCCCTGCGGGTTCCGGCAATGCCGGCCCGATCGAGCAGGGCCCCGGTATCCGCCCCCAGCGTCTTGAGGGATTTGCGCAGCATCTTGCGCCGTTGGGAAAAGGCGGCCGCGACGACCTCTTCCATCGTATCGAAGGGCGCCGGTTCGGGGTCGGCGCGGGGATACAGGCCGATAACGCTGGAAACCACCCTGGGCGGCGGGGTGAAGGCGCGTGGGGCGATATCGAACAGGATATCGGCTTCACACAACCACTGGCTCATGACCGACAGGCGGCCATAGGCCTTGCTGCGCGGGCGCGCGGCGATGCGTTCGGCCACTTCGCGCTGAAACATCAGGGTCATCGAAGCGATACGATCGATCCGCTTCAGCCAGTTGACCAGCAGGGCGGTGGCAATGTTGTAGGGCAAATTGGCGACAATGCGGACCGGGCCCGTGCACAAGGCCGTTTCGTCGATTGTCAGGGCATCGCCTTCGATCAGGCGGAAACGTTCGCCGTAAACCGCGCCGAGCGGGGCCAGGGCTTCGATACAGCGGGAATCGCGTTCGATCGCGGTGACGCGCCTGCAGGGGGTCTCCAGCAGGGCGCGCGTCAGCCCGCCGGGGCCGGGGCCGATCTCCACCACCTCATCGCCGGTGTCAATGCCGGCATTGCGCGCGATCCGCCGCGTCAGATTGAGATCGAGCAGAAAATGCTGTCCCAGCCCCTTGCGGGCGGCAAGGCCGTGACGGGCGATCACGTCGCGCAGGGGGGGCAGCTCTTCGCGCTTTTCGGCCGTTTCGTCAGTCATTGCCGTTCTTGCTGCTGTTGGCAGCCATGTTGATGGCCATGTCGGCGGCGGTGCGGATGGCGGCGATCAGGCTGTCCGCACGGGCCTTGCCACTTCCGGCCAGATCGAGGGCGGTCCCGTGATCGGGCGATGTGCGGATGAAGCTCAAGCCCAGGGTGACGTTGACGCCATGGTGAAAATCGAGGGTCTTGATCGGGATCAGCGCCTGATCGTGATACATGCAGACCGCGACATCGTAGCGTTGGCGTGCCTCGTCATGGAACAGGGTATCGGCGGGCCACGGGCCGGTGACATCGATGCCGCCGGCCTGTGCCGAGGCGATGGCCGGGGCGATGACGGCGGCTTCTTCCCCGCCGATGGCGCCGCCTTCGCCCGCATGGGGGTTGAGCCCGGCAACGGCGATGCGCGGGCGGGCGATGGCGAAGCGCTCCCTGAGATCGTGTGCGAGAATGGCGAAGACCGCTTCGAGCAAGTCTTGCGACAGGCTGGCCGCAACCCTGGACAGGGGAATGTGAATGGTGGCGGGCACCACCTTCAGCGCCGGACAGGACAGCATCATCACCGCCGTTTTGCCGCCATCGAGATGCGAGAGATATTCCGTATGGCCGGGATGGCTGAAACCGCGATCGTACAGGCTTTTCTTGGCGATGGGGTTGGTGACGATTGCAGAGGCATGGCCCGCGCGTGTCAGGGCAACCGCCCGGTCGATGGATTCCAGGATCAGCGGTGCGTCATGGCGGCTCAACCGCCCCGGCCCGGCTGCCGGCGCTGCGGCAAGGGGCAGCACGGGCAGGGCGTCGGTGAAAACATCCGTGGCCTCTTCCGCGGCGCCGATGGCCCTGACCGGCACGGCAATGTCCCCGGCATCGGCGATCGCCTGCAGCCGTTCCGGCCAGTCGATGATGAAAAAGGGCGGGCCGTCCCGGCGCAGGGCCTGCCAGGCTTTCAGGGTGATCTCTCCGCCGATCCCGGCCGGTTCGCCCATGGTCACGGCAAGAGGGGGGAGAGGGGGCGGCATCATCTGAATTCGATGACCGCATCCCGGCGCAGATCGCGCAGATAGCGCTGGGCCATGCGGGCGAGCTTGGTACCGATAAGGCGGGTGCGGATCTGTTCGCGGGTCGGCAGGGGCGCGGCCTTCGGGTCGGTGCGCTCACAGACCATCAGCAGGCGCACATCGGTTTTGGAAAGGATCGGCTTGCTGACATCCCCGGCCTTCATATTGATCACCACCCGGCGGATCTCCGCCGGAAGCTGGCCGATGATCAGCGTGCCGACGGAACCGGAATCCTTATCGCCCATCTTGCCCGCGATCTTGTCGATATCCTCGCAGGTGGCAAGGCTGGCCCGTATTTCGCGTGCCAGGGCAAGCTGGCTGCGGATATCTTCCTTGCTGGGGTTTTCCGGCAGCGGCAGCACCACCTGCGACAGCTTCACCTTGCTTTTGGACAGATCCTTGCCAAGGATTTTGCGCCGGTCGCGGATTTTCAGGATATACACGCCAGACGGGGTGACGACCGGCCCCTTGATCGCGCCGATTTCCGCCCCCCTGATCGCCCGGGCCAGTTCCGGCGCCAGTTGTTCGGGCAGGATCCAGCCGATACTGCCGCCCTGCTTGGCGGACAGGCCCTGGCTGAACTGGCGGGCCAGTTCGGCGAAGCTGGCGCCCTGGCGCAATTCGCTGATCAGCCGTTTGGCGCTGGCCACGGTTTCCGCCTGGGTCGCGGCCCGGTCATAGGGCAGGAATATCTCATCGATCAGATATTCGTCCTTGCCGGCACGGGCCTTGATCTCGGCCAGTTTCTGGTCGATTTCATCCTCGCTGACCTGTGCGCGGGCGCTGAAGCGGCGGCGGACGACCTTGCCCCAGGCGATTTCGGCGCGCAGCTGACGCAGCAGGGTTTCCTTGTCGATACCGGCACGGGCAAGGATTTCGAAAATCTGCCCCTTGGCCATCTTGTTGCGTCGCTCCAGATCGTCCACGGCCAGGGCCAGTTCCTCGTCGCTGACCTTGATTCCCATTTTCCTGGCTTCCTGAAGCTGCAGGGCCTCGTTGATCAGGCTGCGGACGACTTCGGGGCGGATGCGCCTTCTGGTAGCGTCGTTATCGGGAAGCTGGGCCGAAGTGATGACGAGCGCTTCGCGCTGGGCGATATCGTAGGCGGAGACGATATCGTCGTTGACGATGGCGGCGATGCGTTCCTCCTGGGCGCGGGCGGTGCCGGATGCGGCCGCCGTGACAACGGTGCCGCCGATCAGCGCCAGCAACAGGAACAGCGAAATGAAGTTTTGTTTTCTCATGTAACGCAATCGCCTAGCCCAGACTCTTGAATTTAATTCTCAGACCGAAACTCGTCGATGGCTCGACGTCGCGGTCACGGGTGAAGTCTTTCTTGAAGAATACGGAGAAATCAAGACATTCGTTCACGAACTGCAGCCCGACACCGGAATTGATCGTACCGCCGTTATCGGAAAGATCCCGGCGGTAATTGGCGCTCAGATACCAGTTATCATAGATTTTCAGCCGCGTCCTCGCCGATATTTCCTCGCGGCTCTGCTGGTTGTCCGCCGTCAGCTCGCGGGCCAGGCGGACATAGGAAATGCCGATGCGGTAATCCTCGGGCCCGGCGAGAAGCTCGCTTTCATTGCGGCGCAGGGATACCCGTGCCGGATCGAGGCGGAAGCGGAAATTGATGTTGAACAGCGCATTGGGCGCCACGGTTACATGGCCGACGACATCGGAAAGGCGGTCGTTCAGGCCGCTGCCCGCATCGAAGCTGTCGGCATTGGTGAAGCGGAAGCTCTGTCCGATGAAGGCGGAGCTGTAACCGCCGCTCTGCCCATAGGCGGCCAGGCGCAGACCGTAATTGATGCGGCTGCCGTCGTCCTGGCGGTCGGCGCCGCTGTAGCGGTTCAGGCTGAACAGATTGGTGTCGTCGAATTCGATGCTTTGCGAATCCTCGTTGGGAATGTCGTCATTGTTGATATTGCTCGGGCTGGCGACGACCGAGATCACCGGCTCGACCGTCTGACGGATCGTGCCCTGGCTGCGGATGAAGGGATAGCGCCATTCGAGCGCGATCTGCGGCAGCAGGCGTCCGACGAAGCTGTTCTCGCCACGGCCGTCGTTATTGCTGTCGAAATCGTTGATCCAGTACAGATCGCCGCGCAGCAGGGCGCTTAGGGTGTAGATTTCGCCGGCACTGGTCGTGAACGGCATCGTCCAGTCGGCCTGCAGGGAAAAGCGGCGCGTATCGGTTCCGGCGCGGCGCTGTATGGCCGTGGCCTCGGCACCGAAGCCAAGTATGCCGCCGCGGATGCTGGGCTCGCTTTCCCGCCGGTAGACAAGCTGCGGCAGGACGATCGGCGTCTGTCCGGCGCTGTTGCCCTGGCGCAGATCCTGGAAGTAATAGGCATTGGCGGCGGCATAGTTGCGGCCATTGATCGCTTCGATATACAGGCGGTTGCGCAGCACATCGGCGCTGCTGATATCGTAGCGCTGCAGATAGGTATCGTCCGAGGCCCGCGCCAGATCGAACCCCCACTGCGCCTGATCGTTCAGCGCAAAGCTGCCTTTGCCGAAGAGATGACCGCGGAAGATCTGATCCCCGGTCTTGTTGTTGTTGGCGTCGCGTTCGTCGACATAGGTGACGGAGCCGTCGAAACTGTAGCGTCCGGTAAATGTGCGTTCGCGGTATTCCCCGCCCAGCACCAGCCCTTCGGAGGAGGTCAGGCGCGGGCTGATCGTGGCATCGCGGTTGGGGGCGATGGCCCAGTAATAGGGGATGGTGACCTGCGCGCCCAGCTCGTCGGAAGAGGCGAAGGAAGGGGCAAGAAAGCCGCTGCGCCGTTTTACCGTCGGGTCCGGATGAGAGAAATAAGGCGTATAGGCCACCGGCACGCCGAAGAATTCCAGGCGGGCATCCTCGTAGACGACGCTCTTTTTCACCTGATCGTGGGTCACCTTGCGCGCCTTCAGCTGCCACAGCAGCGGCCGGTCCGGATTCTCGCGGCAGGTGCGGCAGGGGGAATAAACGGCCTTTTCCATCACGGTTCTGCGCCCGCCGGTTCGGATGGCGACAGAGGCGGCAAGGCGGGACTTGTCCGAAAACAGCACCCGGATGCCGTTGACGATGCCCTGCTTGAAGCCGTCCTTCAGTTCGACATATTCGGCGAACAGCACATCGCCGCCCGGCTCCATCAGCACCACATTGCCCGAGGCGATCACCGTATCCGTCTTCTGATTATAGGTGACCCGGTCGGCCAGAAGCGTTCGCTCCCCCTGGGTGATTTCGACCTTGCCGCGCGCCTGTACGGTGCCCAGCTCGCGGTCATAGGTCATTTCCTCGGCCTGGATCAGGGCGGGGATGCCGTCGGGCAGGGCGATCTGGGCGCGCGTTTCTGCCGCATGAAACCCGATGGCCAGAATCACGGCGCAGCTCAGCACCAGGTGGCGGGGGATGCGGATACGGCGGCGGGCAGGCATCGGCGGCATCATCCGTCTTCGAGATGGAACAACAAGGCGCCGCCGATCATGGCGGATACAATGGCCGGCGACCAGGCGCCGAGAATGACCGGCAGGCCGCCATGCAGGGCCGAACTATAAACGATGTTGGAGAAAAGGAAGACGAAAAACCCGGTCAGGACGCAGCCGCCCAGCATCCACAGAATACCCCCCTTGCGCTTGTTGAAGCGCAGCGCGAAGGTGGCGGCGATCAGCACCATCGCCGTCAATAGCAGCGGAAAGGCGAGCAGCCCCTGCCAGCGAAGCTGATGCTTGACATTGGCGAAGCCGGCTTTTTCCAGCGTATCGATGAAGGAGGGCAGCTCCCAGAAGGACAGGGTATAGGGCGAGGCGACGCTCTCCATGATCTGTTCCGGTGTCAGCGATGTGCCGACGCGCAGCCGCTTCAGCCGTTCGGCCTGCCGGCCGGGGGCGGTCTTCAGCACCTCCGTCAGTTGCCATGCGCCATCGCTGAGCAGGGCCTGGCGGGCGTCGATGCGGTCGATGAAACTATCGTCGCTGCCGAAATTGAAAATGATCACGTCCTCCAGCCGGGAACCCTGGTCGGAAACGCGCCCCGCATGCAGCACATAACGGCCATCGCCGGTATTTTCACGCAGCCACAGGCCGTTTTTCTCGGAAACGGCGACCAGCCGCGACTTGCCGCGCAGATATTTGTCCTGCAATTGTTCGTACTGGCTGTAGGTGACGGCGGTGATCGGATTGAATACCCCGACCATGAAAAAACCGATGAAAAGGGACAGGGTCAGCAGCGGCAGCAGAATCTGCCAGACCGAAAAACCGGCGGCGCGCGCCACCACCACTTCGGAACTGGCGTTCAGGCGCACCAGGCTCAGCAGGGCGCCGAAGAGCGCGGCGAAGGGCGCAATGCGTTCCAGCAGCATCGGCATCTGAAGGATGGCAAGTTTCATCACCACGGCGAAACCGGCCTGTTCCTTGCCGCTGGTGCGGCCGAGCACCTCGACCAGGTCGATCAGAAAGGCCAGTCCGGCAAGCACGGCGATCACGGTGGCCAGCGCCAGCAGGAAATGCTTGCCGAAATAATAGGACAGGGTCCAGGACAGGCGCATCAGGCGGCCTCCCCCTCATTGACGGCAGCGGCGGGGATGGGGCGGCGGCGATGGCTGCGGTAAAGGATGAACAGGGGCACGGCAATCGACAGGGCCAGATGCAGATAGACCAGATTGAGCAGCCAGGGCAGCTTGATCGCTGCCTGGATCAGGCCGAATCCGCTGGCCATGACGGCAAAACCGATAAGGCCGGTGGCACCAATGCGCGAGATCTGGGTCTTGCGGTTGAATTCGCCGGTCAGGACGCTGGCGATGGCGATGGCGGCAAGGGCGAAGGCATAAAGCGGTATCATCAGGCGGCGGTTGGCCTCCACCAGAAGGGCCCAGGCATTGCGCCGCGCCTCATCGGTGTCTTCCGGCCAGAGCAATTCGCTCAGATAGCGTTCGCTCGGCTTGCGCCAGCGCTTGCCGCCGCCTTCGGTGAAGCTGGAAAGATCCATGACATAGCTGTCGAAATAAAGCAGGTTCAGCCCGTTGCCATTACGGTCGATTTCCTGCCTGTTGCCCTTGACCATGGCGAATTGCGGACCCTTTTCGGTAAAGGTCAACCGTCCGCTTTCGGCCATATAGGTCACGGGCCGGTCGGGGTTGCGGCTGTCATGGACCAGTATGCCGCGGAAGGTACCGTCGCTGCCGCGTTCGCGGATATAGACGGTCAGCCCGTTGCGCACGGCGTTGAACACGCCTTCCTGTATCAGTGCCGATGCGAAGGAGGAGCGCCATTCGGTATTCATTTCCCGGACATTGCGCAGCCCGTAGGGCATCAGAAAAAGGGTCAGGCCGTAAGAGAGCAGGGCAACGCCAAGACCCAGCAGCAATCCCGGCCGCGCAAGCTGGCGGCGGCTGAGCCCGGCGGCGCGCATCACCACCAGTTCGGAATCCAGCGCCAGTTTGTGATACCCGGCCAGCAGGGCGCAGAACAGGGCAAAGGGCAGGATGATCGTCAGCACGCCGGGGACGATCAGCAGGGTGATCAGTGCCACCGTGCCCGCGGACATGCCGCTCATCAGCTTGTCAAGGAAGCGCAGGGACTGACTGAGCCAGACAACGCCGGTCAGGGTAAGGGTGATCATCAGAAACGGCACGGTCAGTTGCCGCAGCAGATATCGTGTCAGAACGCGCATGGGCGGAGTATAGCCATTCATCCCTGTTATGCGAGGGCAAAGCCGGAGGACAGAGGATTTTTCCCCATTCGGGCGAAAGCAAGGCGATAATGACGGGATTGCGGGTTTGACGGCGCCGGGCGGCCATGGCACTTTCACCGGCAACCGCCTTGCGCACCGGCCGGCGCCGGCTGTTCCCGCAAGAGAGAAGGCATAACCGAGCATTCAGGAGAGCTCTGGCCCATGGATATCGAATTCACGTCCCAATCACTGCCCGAAAAGGGCGCCGCCGCCGTTCTCGTCTATGAGGGGGGCAGGCTTTCTTCTTCTGCCAAGGCCCTCGACGACGTGACGGGCGGCGCGCTCAGCCGGGCCGTCGAAGCGGCCGGTTTCACCGGCAAGGCCGGAAAATGGCTCGATGTCGTCGGGCCGGAAGGCGGGGTCTGCCGCGTTCTGCTGGCCGGGGCGGGCAAGAAGAAGGACATGGACGTGACCCGGGCGGAAAAGATCGGGGCCGAAGCGGCCGGGCGCCTGTCGGATGGCGCGCAGGAAGCATTGCATCTGTTCATCGATGCCGGAACGGAGGAGGATGCCGCGGCGGCCTTTGGCGGCAAGCTGGCCTCCTACCGTTTTCTCAAATACCGCAGCGAACCGCGCGATGAGGAAAAATTCGAGCTGAAGAAGCTGATCGTGCACAGCAAGAATCCGGACAAGGCGGCAAAACGCTATGCCCGTGAACAGGCGCTGGCCGACGGCATCTTCCTGACCCGCGATCTGGTCAGCGAACCGGCCAATGTTCTCAACCCGGAAACCTTTGCCGAACGCTGCGCCGCCCTGGCCGCGGACGGGCTGGATGTGGAAATTCTCGATGAGGCCGATCTGGAGCGTCTGGGGATGAACGCCCTTCTGGCCGTGGGGCGCGGTTCGGCGGTCGAAAGCCGGCTGGTCGTCATGCGCTGGAATGGCGGCAGGGATGACGAGGCCCCGCTTGCCTTTGTCGGCAAGGGGGTGACGTTCGACAGCGGCGGTATTTCGCTCAAGCCCGCGGCGGGGATGGAGGAAATGAAATGGGATATGGGCGGCGCCGGCACGGTGACCGGGCTGATGCGGGCCCTGGCGCGGCGTTCGGCGCGGCTCAATGCCATCGGGGTGATCGGGCTGGTGGAAAACATGCCCTCCGGCATTGCCCAGCGTCCGGGCGATGTGGTCAGATCCTATTCCGGACAGACGATCGAGGTGGTCAATACCGATGCCGAAGGCCGTCTGGTGCTGGCCGATGCGCTGGCCTATACCATCGACCGTTTCAAGCCGGCGGCGGTGATCGACCTGGCCACCCTGACCGGGGCGATCATCATCGCGCTCGGCCATGAAAAGGCCGGGCTGTTCAGCAATGACGACGATCTTGCCGAAGGACTGCTGAAAGCGGCGGGCAAGGCCGGGGAAGGTCTGTGGCGCCTGCCGCTGGGCGAGGAATACGACCGCCAGATCAATTCGCAGATTGCCGATATGAAAAATGTCGGCGAAGGCCGCGCCGCCGGCAGCACCACCGCGGCACAATTCCTCAAGCGCTATGTCGGCGAAACGCCCTGGGCGCATATCGACATTGCCGGCGTTGCCTGGTCGAAAAAGGCGAAACCGACTGCCGCCAAGGGGGCCACGGGATTCGGCGTGCGTCTGCTCGACCGTCTGATCCGCGATCGTTACGAGGATTGAGAACCGCGCAGCTACAGGATGCAGGCGGCATCATGACGGAATTTCTGTTCTATCATCTGCAACGGGCGCCGGTTGAAATGGTGCTGCCGAAATTGTTGGAAAAAACGCTGGAACGGGGCTTGCGCGCACTGGTCATGTCCTCCGTGGCGGAGCGGCTGGCGGCGCTCGACAATCATTTGTGGACCTATGCCAAGGCTTCCTTTCTGCCGCACGGCCTGGCTGGCGGCGAATACGACCGCCGCCAGCCCGTGCTTCTCAGCGGGCAGCAGGATTATCCCGATGGCGCCCCCAACGGCGCCCGCATCCTGTTTCTGATCGACGGGGCGGATCCGGGCTGCAAATTTTCCTTCGATCGCTGCGTCGATCTGTTCGACGGTGCCAGCGAACAGGCGGTCGCCGCGGCGCGCATGCGCTGGAAAACCCTGCGTGAACGCGGCGATTGCCCCATGACCTACTGGCAGCAGGATGCCGGCGGGCGCTGGGTGAAAAAGGCGGAAGTGACGCCGGACGGATGACAGGCGCGGGCTGCCCGGCCTCCTGAAATGCAGGTCATTCGTAGTCATACAAATCTGCTATAGGTGTTTTGCCTGCCTGGCGGTAGAATCGGCATTTGGTGGTAGCACCGTTACGGTTGGGTTGAAGCAGATGATTTTCGTGCGCTCCTGGGTAATGGCGATGGTGGCCGCCGTGCTGATGGTTCAGATGCCGCAGGCCGCTGCCGCGCCTCCGTCCACGGTGGCCGAGGCGAGGGCCCGTTACGGGCAGGCCCATGAGCGTATCACCGCCGGCGATTACGAACAGGCGGTGCGTATGCTCGACGAGGTCATCGCTTCCGCCCTGCTGAACGACCGCGAGCTGGCACTGGCCTATAACAATCGCGGCCTGGCCAGGCGTCGCCTTGGCGACATGAAGGGGGCGCTGGCCGATTATACGGCGGCAATCCGCAGTTACCCTGCCTTTCTCGATGCCTATTACAACCGCGGGACGCTGCTTTCGGCCCTCGGCCGTTATCAGGAGGCCCGACGCGATTTCGATTTCGTGCTTTCCCGCAAGCCCGATCATGCCGCCGCCCTGTATAACCGCGGCAATCTTCTGCGCCGCGCCGGGGTCGTGGCCGAGGCGGGCGCCGATTTCAGGAAGGTGATCGACCTTCGCCCCGGCTTTGCCCCGGCCTATAACAATCTCGGCGTGGTGATGGTAGCCATGCGCCGCTATGAGGAGGCCATCCCCCTGTATGATCGCGCCATCGCACTGGCGCCGGAAAGCGCGACCTTTTATTACAATCGCGCCAATGCCCGTTATGCCATGGGTGATCTGAAAGGGGCGATTGCCGATTACAGCAAGGCGATTGCCCTGGCGCCCTCCAATGCCGCCGCCTATTACAATCGCGGCCTGGCGCTGGAGCGGACGGGGCTGGGCAAGCAGGCGATAGAAGATTTCCGCCAGGCCTATGCCATCGCGCCGGCGCTGGCCCCGGTGGCCGAAAAGATCCGCCAGATCGACGCCCTGAAGGGGCAGTGAGGCCCGGCGCGTGCGACGGTGGCGCCACCGCTATCGGTTGGAGCGGTTGTGCGTGGCGAAGCGCAGTGCTTCCTCGGCAGCGCGGAACAGGGCCTTGGCCTTGTTGACCGTTTCCTGATATTCGGCTTCCGGATCGCTGTCGGCGACGACACCGCCGCCTGCCTGCACATGCAGGATGCCGTCCTTGAGGACGGCGGTGCGCAGGGCGATGCAGGTATCCATGCTGCCATTGGCCGAGAAATAACCGATGCTGCCGCCATAGATGCCGCGCCGGCAGGGTTCCAGCTCGTCGATGATTTCCATTGCCCGCACTTTCGGTGCCCCCGAAACGGTGCCGGCGGGGAAGCCGCCGATCAGCGCATCGAGACTGTCGAAGCGCGGGTCGATCTGCCCTTCGACATTGGAAACGATGTGCATGACGTGGGAATAATTCTCGATCACCATCTGTTCGGTGACCCTGACGGTGCCGATTTTTGCCACCCGGCCGACATCGTTGCGCCCGAGGTCGAGCAGCATCAGATGTTCCGCCAGTTCCTTGGGATCGCTCAGCAGGTCCTCGGCCAGGCGTTTGTCCTCCTCGCGGTTGGCGCCGCGCTTGCGGGTGCCGGCGATGGGGCGAATGGTGACCGTATCGTCGCGCAGACGGACCAGAATTTCCGGGCTGGAGCCGATGACGGCGAAGTCCTCGAAATTGAGGAAAAAGAGAAAGGGCGAAGGATTGGTGCGCCGCAGCGCCCGGTACAGCGCCAGCGGCGGCAGGTCGAAGGGCACGCTGAAACGCTGCGAGGGCACGACCTGAAAGATATCGCCGGCCTGAATGTATTCCTTCGCCTTTTCGACGATGGCGTGATAATCCTCCCGGCTCAGATTCGACGATGGCTCGGGCAGGGTCTCCGCTATTTCGGCATTCGAGCGCATGACGGGCAGGGAGCGTTCGAAATCGTTGACGACATCGGCCAGCCGTTCCGCCGCCTGATTGTAGGCGGCCCGGGCCGATACCCCGGGGGCAGGGCGCACCGGGGTGACGATGGTCACCAGATCCTTGACGGAATCGAAAATCGCCATGACGGTGGGGCGGATGAACAAGCCTTCGGGAATGCCCAGAAGATCGGGATTGTTGTCGGGCAGATCCTCCATCAGCCGAACCATGTCATAGGACATGTAGCCGACGATCCCGGCGGCCATCGGCGGCAGATCGTCCGGCAGGTCGATGCGCGATTCCGCGATCAGCGCGCGCAGACTGTCGAGCACCCCTTCCTTGCAGGGGGTAAAGCCGGACGGATCGAAACGGGCATTGCGGTTGATTTCGGCCTGTTCGCCCCGGCAGCGCCAGATCAGGTCCGGCTTGAAGCCGATGATGGAATAGCGCCCGCGAATATCGCCGCCCTCGACGGATTCGAGAAGAAAGGAATTGGGCAGCCCATCGGCGAGCTTGAGCATGGCCGAAACCGGGGTTTCCAGATCGGCGACCAGAACCGTCGAGACGACCTGGGCCTGCCCCCGGTCGTAACGGCTCTCGAAATCGGAAAGCGTTGGCGAAATATCCATGATTCTGTCAGTTGGCGGCGATGAGACGGTTGAAGGCTTCCCTGTCGATGCTGACACCGATGCGCTGCTGCAGAACCTGCTGATAGGCGGCAAGGATGTCCTGGCGCATGTTGCCCGCCAGTTGCCGCGACAGGGCCTTGACAGCTTCCGGATCCTTGGTCGGGTCGGCCTCCAGGATCTTCGACAGTTGCGCAACGATCTGCCCGCCATTGGTGGCGGCGGCCACAGCCTGCCCCGTCGTCTTTTTGAACAGGGCCTGCTGCGCCAGCCGCGGGAGTTCGCCCGCGACATTGCGCCGGAAGGGTTTCGAGGTCTTGATCTCGGCCTTGTAGAGGGCGGCGGCGGCTTCCAGCGTCATGCCGGCATTGATCCGCGCGGCCAGTTTTTTCGCTTCCTCCTCGGCGGCCTTTTCCTGCTGAATTTTCTGCCAGGCGGCAAGCACGGCATCGCGCACTTCCTTCAGCGGCTTCAGGCGGGAAGGGACGACATCCTCGACCTGGATGACATAGATCGATCCGTCCTCGGCAATCTGGAGTTCAAGTTCGTTGCCCGGTTCGGTGGCGAAGACATTTTCAAGAAAACTCGGTGATAAGGGCAGGTTTTTCACCAGCCTGCCGTCTTCACCGGTCCCGCGGGCGGAAACCAGCGGGAAGGTGCGGATTTCGACACCGGTTTCCTGTGCGACGTCTTCAAGCGGCGCGCCGCTGGCAATCTGGTCTTCCAGATCGGACGCCAGCTCCAGCAGCTTTTCCTCGGCCTTGCGTTTCTGGATATCGCTTTTCAGCAGATCCGCCACTTCGCTGAGCGGGCGGGTGCTGCCTTCGGTCTTCTCATGCAGCTTGATGACGTGAAAGCCGAAATCGCTGGCCACGGGGCCGACGATGTCCCCCGGCTTGGCCTTATCCAGGGCCTTGATGATCGTTGACGGCAGATCGGCGGCGGTAAACTCCTCCGTACTGACATCCTCGGGGGCGATGCCGAGTTCCTTATTCGCCAGCGTCGCGATGTCGCCGCCTTTGCGCAGGGCGGAGGCAGCCTTGTCGGCAGCATCGAATTTCGGGAAGATGATTTGCTGGATCTTGTATTTGGCGCCGGTGCGGAATTCATCGGCGCGGCTGTCGTATTCCTCGGCGGTCTCTTCCTTGCTCACCGCCATTTTCGGGGCAAGGGTCGTGACCGAAACCGCCAGATAGCGCCCCTTGCGGAATTCGGGCGCCGTGTAATCGGCGGCGTTGTCGTCGTGGAATTTCGCCAGCACGTCATCGCCCGGATCGGCAGGCGGCGGAAACGCTGAATTGTCGATGCGGAAATAGCGGGCAATCCGCTCTTCATTGCGGTAGCGGTAGATGGTGTCGGTCATCGGTGCCGGGGCTTCGCGCATCGGGGCTACGAGGGAATCGATAAGCTGACGGCCGCCGAGTTGATTACGCAGAAATTGCAGATATTCCCCTTCGGTCAGCCCGGCGCGGCCAAGGACGGAATCGAAGCGCAACCTGTCGAAGCGGCCGGTTTCGTCCTGGAAGATCTTGCTGTTCTTCACGGCGCGGGCCAGGGCTTCCTTGGAAACGCCGATGCCCTGATCCTGCATGGCGATATCGATCAGCATGCGGGCGATCATGCTCTGCAGGGTGCGTTCGTACAGGCCGAAGCTGCGGGCCTGTTCCGGGGTGATGGCGCGGCCCAGGCTCTGCTGCAGGTTCTGCAGATCGCGGCGGAACTGGATATCGAATTCGCGCCCGGTGATTTCGCGGTCGCCGACAGTGGCGATGGGCACATCCCGCTGACGGGTAAGATAATCGCCGACACCCCAGGCAACGAAGCTCAGCGCCAGAAAGAACATCAACACCTTCGCCACGATCGTGCCGGCACCCTTGCGCAAGCTTTCGAGCATTTCCGCCTCTTGAAACTCGTGAATACCAAAACGGGCAGGGGCATGAGCCCTCTGCCGATCGCGGCATCATAGGCACGGGCAGACAGGCAGGCAACAAGCGAATGAGCAATACGGGACCGATCGGTCACGGTTCCAAATACGGGACAAATGCATTAGGGTCCGGACCCTAGGTTCCGGATTCGCTCATACTGTTCTTATCCGCATGAGCGGACTGACGGGTATTGTGCTGGAATTTGAAAGGATCCAACGATGGCGAACACACCCAGGCCATTGATCGCGGGTAACTGGAAGATGAACGGATTGCGCCATGGCGCGCGCATCCAGGTCGACGATCTGCTGGAGAGGATGGCGGGCGCGGATCTGCAGGACCGCGATATTCTGCTGTGCCCGCCGGCGACCCTGATCGACATGATGGTGGCTGCCCGCCATGTCCGGGCACAGCCGCTGCTGGTCGGCGGGCAGGATTGTCACACGGAACGTTCCGGCGCCCATACGGGCGATATCTCCGCCGAAATGCTGAAGGATGCCGGGTGCGAATATGTGATTGTCGGCCATTCGGAGCGCCGCGCCGATCATGGCGAGGACAACGATACGGTCCGCCGCAAGGCCCGTGCCGCCATCGATGCCGGGCTGACCGCGATCATCTGCATCGGCGAGACGGAAAACCAGCGCCAGAGCGGCGAAACCCTTCAGGTCCTGACCGGCCAGCTCGAAGGGTCGGTGCCCGAAGGGGCGGATGCCGCCAATACGGTTATCGCTTACGAGCCCGTCTGGGCGATCGGCACCGGCCTGACCCCGACGGTGGAGGACGTGGCCGAAGCCCATGCCCATATCCGCGAGACGATCGGCGGGCTGATTGCCGATGCTCCGATGGTGCGGCTGCTTTATGGCGGATCGGTAAAGCCCGCCAATGCCGCAGAACTGCTGGCGGTGGAAAATGTCGACGGGGCGCTGGTCGGCGGGGCCAGCCTGAAAGCGGCCGATTTCTGGGCAATCGTCACGGCGATATGAGAGGCTTCTCCTCCGTTCGGTCACCGGGGGGCAGTGCGGAAGGGCTGCACGCGGGCAGGCGGGATAAGCGCATAAGAGGGCTGGCGCCTGCCTCCGGTTTGGTGTAAAAGCCGCAGCAGCGTTTTTCCGGAGCCGGTGCCCTGCACCGGTCCATAGTCGATTCGAGGACAGCGATGGAAACCATCATCCTGGTCATTCACCTGCTTCTGGCGATTGCCCTGGTCGCCGTGATTCTTCTGCAGCGTTCCGAAGGCGGTGCCCTTGGCATCGGCGGCGGCGGCGGTGTCATGACCGGCCGCGGCGCCGCCAATCTGCTGACGCGCACAACGGCAATCCTTGCCGCCGGTTTCATGACCACCAGCATCATTCTGGCCATTCTGGCCGGCAATACGGGGGAGCCGGTTTCCATCCTCGACAGCGCGCCCGATGCGGCAGCGCCGGCGCAGGCACCCGCCGCCCCGGCCGCGCCGGCGGAACCGTCCGGTCCCAGCGTTCCCGTCACCGAATAGCAGGGCGGCGGCAAGGGCGGACAGGCCAAAGTAAGACAAATTCACCAGAGGCGGCTTTTCAGCCGCCTCTTTCTTGGGTTGATTGCAAGAATCGGTTACATAGTTAGGTCCATGACGCGTTTCATCTTCATTACCGGCGGTGTCGTATCCTCCCTTGGCAAGGGGCTGGCCAGCGCCGCCCTCGGCGCCGTGCTCCAGGCGCGCGGATATTCCGTCCGCCTGCGCAAGCTCGATCCCTACCTTAACGTCGATCCCGGCACCATGAGCCCTTATCAGCACGGTGAGGTCTATGTGACCGAGGACGGGGCCGAAACCGATCTCGATCTCGGCCATTACGAACGTTTTACCGGCGTTTCGGCCCGCCAGGGCGACAATGTCACCTCCGGGCGGATTTATCTCGACGTGATCCGCCGCGAACGGCGCGGCGGCTATCTGGGCAAGACGATCCAGGTCATTCCCCATGTGACCGATGCGATCAAGGAATTCATCCTCGCGGATACGGAGGATACGGATTTCGTTCTGGTCGAGATCGGCGGCACGGTCGGCGATATCGAAGGCCTGCCCTTTTTCGAGGCGATCCGCCAGCTTGGCAACGAACTGGGGCGCGACCGCACCATGTTCATTCATCTGACCCTGCTGCCCTATATTCCGACGGCGGGAGAGCTCAAAACCAAGCCCACCCAGCATTCGGTCAAGGAACTGCGTTCCATCGGCATTCAGCCCGATGCGCTGCTGTGCCGTTCCGACCGCCCGATTCCGGAGGCGGAGCGGGCCAAGATGGCCCTGTTCTGCAATGTCCGCCCCGAAGCGGTGATACAGGCGCTGGACGTGGCCAATATCTACATGGTGCCGCTGGCCTATCACGAAGAGGGCCTCGACCGGGTGGTGATGGAGCATTTCGGTCTCGCCGATGCGCCGGAACCCGATCTGGCGCGCTGGCGGGATATCGTTCAGCGGGTCGCCAATCCGGAAGGCGAGGTGACCATTGCCATCGTCGGCAAGTATGTCGAGCTGAAGGAGGCCTATAAATCCCTGATCGAATCCCTGGCGCATGGCGGTATTGCCAATAATGTCAGGGTCAATCTGGATTGGGTCGATGCCGGTATCTTCGAATCCGGTCAGGACCCGGTGGCGCGGCTGGAAAACGTTCACGGCATTCTGGTGCCGGGCGGTTTCGGCGAACGCGGCGCCGAAGGCAAGATCAAGGCCATCACCTTTGCGCGCACCCATAATGTTCCCTATTTCGGCATCTGCTTCGGCATGCAGATGGCGGTGATCGAGGCGGCGCGCAATCTGGCCGGTATCGAAGGGGCGGGCAGCACCGAATTCGGCGAATGCAGGGAGCCGGTGGTCGGGCTGCTGACCGAATGGGTGCGCGGCAACCGGCGCGAAGTGCGCGGCAAGGACGGCGACATGGGGGGCACCATGCGCCTGGGCGCTTACGAAGCGGTGCTGGCGGAAGGATCCCGTGTCGCGGAAATCTACGGCACGACCCATATCAGCGAACGCCACCGGCACCGTTATGAAGTCAACGTCAATTACAAGGACCGGCTGGAGGCCAGCGGCATCCGCTTTTCCGGTCTTTCACCGGATGGCGAGCTGCCGGAAATCGTGGAAATACCCGATCATCCCTGGTTTGTCGGCGTGCAGTTCCATCCCGAACTGAAGTCGCGTCCCTTCGATCCGCATCCGCTGTTCGCTTCCTTCATCAAGGCGGCTGTGGAACAATCGCGGCTTGTCTGAAATCCGCCCGGATCCCGGGGCCGCAACAGAGAGTATGGCATGAACGATCCCGTAACCGCCCCCGTAACGGTAACCGTTGGCGATGTGAAGATCGCCAATGACAGGCCCCTGGCGCTGCTGGCAGGTCCCTGTGCCCTGGAAGGGCGCGATCATGCGCTGTTCATGGCGCGTTCGCTGAAGGAAATCTGCGACCGCTTGGGGATCGGACTGATTTACAAGACCTCTTTCGACAAGGCCAACCGCACCAGCATCGATGCCGCCCGCGGTATCGGGCTGGAGGCGGCGCTGCCGATCTTCCGCGAAATTCGCGAGGATATCGGCCTGCCGGTGGTGACCGATATTCACGATCCGGCGCATCCCGAGGCCCTGAAAGGGGCGGTGGACATGATCCAGATACCGGCCTTTCTCTGCCGTCAGACCGATCTGCTGATCGCCGCCGGCAAAAGCGGTCTGGCGGTCAATATCAAGAAAGGGCAGTTTCTGGCGCCGTGGGATATGCGCCATGTGGTCGCCAAGGTGGCCGCCACCGGTAATGAGCGCATCCTGCAATGCGAGCGTGGCGTCAGCTTCGGCTACAACACCCTGGTCACGGATATGCGTGCCCTGCCGATCATGGCTGAAAACGGTTATCCGGTGGTTTTCGATGCCACCCATTCGGTGCAGCAGCCGGGCGGGCGCGGCGCCTCCACGGGCGGACAGCGTGAATTCGTGCCGGTCCTGGCGCGCGCGGCGGTGGCCGCGGGTGTGGCGGCGGTGTTCATGGAAACCCATCAGGATCCCGATAACGCCCCCTCGGACGGGCCGAATATGGTGCCATTGGCCGAAGTGGAAGCCCTGCTCGGCCGGTTGCAGGCAATCGATGCATTGATCAAAGGGGCCGGCTGAGGCCCGTAACGGAAGGA
>JALXAG010000136.1 GCA_026992315.1 Sneathiellales bacterium
ACCCGACACGGCGCTGCCCGATCCGTTCACCCAGGATCCGCCGCAGGCGGTGACGGCGACCTCCACCACCTATGTCGATGCCGACGGCACCACATTCGCCCGGCTGAACGTGGCGGTGACGGCGCCTGTGCGGGCGATCTATCTCGACCGGTACGAGGTGGAATACCGCGAGAGCGGCGGCACCTGGCGGCCGGGGGCGACCATCGACCGCGATGCCAGCCCGGCGGAGGCCGATATCGGCGGGCTGCGCGCCGGCATCGCCCATGAGGTGCGGGTGCGCGCGGTCAACACCATGGGGGTGCGCTCGGCCTGGGTGAGCGGGGCGGGCACGCCGAACGCCGATCTGACCCCGCCTGGCAACCCGCAATACGGCAATGCCAGCGGCGGCATCAACGCGGTGACGGTGCAGTGGATCGCCCCGGCCGATGCCGATTACATGGCGATGAAGCTGTTTCTTGCCACCAGCAACCTGCCGAAATCCTCGATCGACGACAGCTATCTGGTGGCGACCGTCGGCGGGGCGCCTGGCCCAGGCGGCGGCCGGGGTTGCGGTGGACGGCATCATCGGCCCGAAGAGCCGGGCGGCGATTGCGGCCGCCCATCCGGTGGCCCTTACCGCGCAGATCGCCGTCGTCCGCCTCGACCGCTACCGCCATGCCGGCAGCGCCAACCGCTTCTTCCGCGGCTGGGCCGCCAGGGTGGTGAGGGTTTATCGCGGTTGCGTCATTGCCGGGGCGGCGGCAGGCGTATGACGGCGGGTGCGAAGAAAACGCCCCTTGCGGTCGATATCGATGGTTACGAAGGGGCGGCTCCGCGATTGGCGGCCGAGAATCCATTGGCTGATCTCACCGCGCAGCGGCCCGAAGATTCTGAATCCGCTTTCTGTTTCAACGATGCATAGGGGTTTTGCCGGCAGATTATCCGCAAACAGGGAAAGACGCTTTTTCCCTGTTCCGTTCAGGGCAATTTTCCACAACCGATAGCTGTCTGCCTCGATGACGATGGCATAACTGCCGTCGCGTGAAATCGCTACATTGCGTGGTGCGGCGGTTTCCGATGTCATGGGGGCAGGCTGCATTTCCCGGGCCGCTGTCGTCCCCGCCGGCAGATATGAAAAAGCCAATAAAAAAAAGATGAGGCCGAAAAACCGCGTGTATAGACGGGCGCGCACAGATTTTCCGGTGTTTACGGGGTATCGAGAGAAACTATTACAGGATGCCGTTAGTAGCATTTCTTCATCTCATCCAATTTTTTTGCAGCCTTACATCAATTACGAGCTGCAGAATACACACCACCGCTCAGGCCTCTGTTGATATCGCGAGGCCTGTGTTATCATATCCTAACTAAACCACATGGTTTAGTTAGGGGGAATTTTCCGGAATTCAATGCTGCCGGCTTATTTTTCTTGCCGGGGTATTGGGCCGTCAAATCGGACAAGGAAAAAAACAATCCGGGCGAGTGGGTATCATGGCACTGAGCGTTGTGGAAAAGAACAGAAGGCAATTGGTTAGGCCGGGTAAGAGAGAACAGATCATCAGGGCAGCCAAGCAACTATTTCTCGAACAGGGGTATACGGCCGCCAGTGTCGACAAGGTGACGGCACTGGCCGGCGTGTCAAAGCCGACGATCTACAGCCATTTCGAAAACAAGAAAGCGCTGTTTGAAGCGGTTATCGACGAGATGACCGATAAAATGTCCCGCGAGGTGCATAACATCGATTTCCAGCATGATACGCCGGCCCGGGCGCTGGAACATGCCGGGCGCGTTATCCTGGAATGTTTCACGCATCCTGAATATATCGGTCTGCAGCGCCTGCTGTTTGCCGAAGCCAACCGCCATCCCGAACTGGCGGTCGCCTTCTATGAGAAAGCCATAAAGCCGCTGATTGCGACTTTGGCGGCTCATATGGAGGAGCTTGCTGAACGGGGCGCGATCCGTATCGAGGAAAAAGAAGAAGCTGCTCAGGTTTTCATAGACCTGGTCAAGGGCAAGTGCTTCCTGCAGTGCCTGCTGGGAATGGCACCCTCGATGGATGAGGTGGATTGTCAATGCCGCATAGAGCGCGGTGTCGCACTTTTTCTGGCGGCATTCAGGCCATAGCCATGGCGTTTTCCCATTCACCCATGGGATGATTTTCCTTACAGGGCGAAGTACTCCGTTTACCATTATTCCTTATGGTGCTTTATAGATATTAATCAGCAACCCGGACGATTACCTGAAGTCCGCGGGATTAACGGAAATGGTGGTGGATGGTCGTCGAACACAGGGGTGGGCATGCAAAGCAAGGGGGGATTGTCCTGCCTGCCGGGCAGGATTCCGCTTCCGAGTCCTGGTTTCTTTCCATTCTTGAATCCTGTCCCGCCGGGGCGGGCGTTTCCCGGATAGAAGACGGGATCGTTCTCTATGCCAACTCCCGCTGTGCCGAGCTTTGCGGAACGACATTGGATAAGTTCGTCGGTTTTTCGACTAAGGATTATTGGGCCGATATCCGTGAACGCGAGGCGTTTATAAGGGAGTTCAGGGAAAAGGGATCTGTTCCGAGCAGGCCCATTCAGGTTCGCCGTCCTGACGGAAGCACAATCTGGGCCTATTTGAGCTGGAATCCGATTTCCTGGAACGGCGAAGATGCGATCCTGTTCTGGTTCAACGATATCAGCAAGATTGTCGAGGCGGAAATAACGCTGGAACAGGCGCGTCAGCGTCTGGAGGAACGGGTCGCCGAACGTACCAAGCAGCTTGAATGCGAAGTCGCCGAACGCAAGCAGGCAGAGAAGGCCCTGCGAAAGAGCGAAGAACGTTTCCGGGATTTCACGGATATTGCCTCCGACTGGCTGTGGGAATTCGATTCCGACCTGCGCTTCAGTTTCGTTTCCCAGAATGGCTACAAGATTGCCATGACCACCCCTGAAGAAATTCTGGGGAAACAGCGGGGCGATTTCATGATTCTGCCCGAGGATCAGGACAAATGGGCAGCACATCTGAAGGATCTGAAAGCACACAGGGAATTCAGGGATTTCCGCTATACCTATCTGCGCAAGGATGGGAAGAAGCGTTTCTGGTCGATCAGCGGCAAGCCCATTTTCGACGAGCAGGGCAATTTTCAGGGATATCGCGGCATCGGCCGCGATATCACGGAACAGGTTGCCGCCCAGAAGGCCATTGCCGCAAGCGAGGAACGCTTTCGCAAGCTGATCGAGAATGCGCAGGACATCATCACGGTTCTCGATCACAGGGGGACCATTCTCTATGAAAGCCCCTCTCTGGAAACGGTGATGGGCTACAAGCCGGAAGAACTCGTCGGCAAAAACGTCTTCGATCTGATGCCCGAATCCGAAGCCCGGGAAATGAAAAGGCTCTTCCGGAATATTGAAGGACGATACCGCAAAACCAGTGTTGTCGAGGCCCGTTTCCGGCACAAGGACGGAAGCTGGCGCTATCTGGAGGCGGTGGGACACAACCTGCTCGACGATCCGGTTATTCAGGGCATAGTCATCAATTCCCGCGATGTGACAGATCGCAGGCAGGCCGAGTTCGCCCTGCGCAAAAGCGAGGAGCGTTATGAACTCGCCCAGAAAGGCAGCCGGGACATTATCTGGGATTGGGATCTGAAGACGGATCTCTTTTACATGTCCGAAAACGTGGCTACCACACCGGGGCTGGACGGTTATCGTCTGAACATGACCTCGGTCGAGATCGAGGGACTGATACACCCTGCGGACCGGCCGGTCATGCGCAAGGCGATACGTGAACATTTCAAGGGAAAAACGGTTCACCTGCAATATGAATTCCGTGCGGCGAAACGGCCTGACAGGTGGTTTTTCGTCAAGGGGGTGGCGCTGCGCGATGACAATGGCCGGGCGGTGCGCGTTGCCGGTTCGATCAGCGATATTTCGGAGCTGAAGCAGGCACATCTAAAATTGCAGGAAAGCGAGGCGCACTGGCGATCGCTGACCGAGGGCTCGCCTGACATTATCATGCTGCTCGATCTCGAAACGAAAGTTGAATTCGTCAACCGGGCGGGCAGGAAGGGCGGGCCTTCGGCAATTATCGGCCGTCATTTTTGTGAGCTGCTGCCGGAAGGTTATCGGGAGAAGGCCCGCGGCTGTTTCAGGAGCGTGCGGGAAACCGGACAGCTTTCCCGCTTCGAGGCGCCGTATTTCACCAAAAAGGAAGAACGTCACTTCGATATCCGCATCGCTCCGGCCATGCGCGAGGGCGTTCTGACCGGCTATACCGTGTCGGCCACCGATATCACCGAACGCAAGGCGATCGAACAACAGCTATACCATGCGCAGAAAATGGATGCCGTTGGCAAGCTGACCGGGGGAATCGCACATGATTTCAACAATCTGCTCGCGGTTATTCTCGGCAATCTTGAAATCGCGGCGGAACGGGCCGGTGACGATGAGGCGATAAAACCGCTTCTGGAGCGTGCCATCCGTGCCGCTGAACGCGGCGCAGGGCTGACGCAGGGATTGCTGGCTTTCTCGCGCAAGCAGGCCCTGTCACCTGCGCCCCTTAACCTGAACGACAATCTGGAAGGGATGGAAGGTATCCTGCGCCACACCCTGGGTGAGACGATCGAACTGTCCTTGCGCCCCGCCAGGGATTTATGGATATGCGAGGCCGATGCAGCCCAGGTCGAAAGTGCCATGCTGAATCTGGCGATCAATGCCCGCGATGCCATGCCGGGCGGCGGGCGCCTGACGATTGAAACCGGCAATGTGCATTTTGCGAACAGGGATGATCTGCCCGATAAGGAGCTCACCCCCGGCGATTATGTTGTTCTTACGGTCAGCGATACGGGTATCGGCATGTCGGCCGATATCATCGGGCGGGTTTTCGAACCCTTCTTTTCAACCAAAAAACTGGGCGAGGGCACAGGGCTGGGGCTCAGCATGGTTTACGGCTTTGCCAAGCAGTCGTCGGGGCATGTTTCGATCGATAGCGAGCCAGGGCAGGGAACGACCGTGAAACTGTATCTGCCCCGGGCGGAGGGCGATGTGAGAAAGCAGCAGGAAACGGTTCAGGAGGGCGGCGCCCAGGGCGAGGTGGTCTTTCTGCTGGAAGACGATGACGAAGTGCGCGGGCTGGTGCGCGAACAGCTTGAAAGCCTGGGCTATATCGTGGTCGATGCCGGCAGTGGCCCCGAAGCGCTGACCATGTTGGATCATGCCCCTGATATCGACCTTTTGCTCAGCGATGTCATTCTGCCGGGGGGGCTTACGGGGCCGGAAATCGCCAGCCATGTTCTGGAACGTAATCCGGGCATGAAGGCCTTGTTCATGTCGGGTTATACGGAAAATGCGGTGCTGAACGACGACCGTCTGGGCGATCGGGTGCTGCTGTTACAGAAGCCTTTTTCCCTGCAGGAGCTGGCGCGAATGGTGCGCAGGGCACTGAAGGGCTGATTTTTCACTGTCTTTGTTCGCCGCCACGGTCTCCGGCCTTGTTGCGGGTATGGTTGGCATTGCATACCCATTGGCTGATATGGTCGACGAATTGGCGGATATTGCCTGATTTGGGAATGAAATCATCGCCGCCTGCCGCCTTGCACCGTTCAACGGTTGCCTGGTT
>JALXAG010000137.1 GCA_026992315.1 Sneathiellales bacterium
CGAGCCTGACCAGCGGCGGCGCATCCGGTTCATCCCCGCGTGTGCGGGGAACAGCAGCGCCGCCGCGTTCAGCTCCTCGAACACGGCGGTTCATCCCCGCGTGTGCGGGGAACAGGGGCTCCGCACGGCCGACAAAGGTGGTGGTGCCGGTTCATCCCCGCGTGTGCGGGGAACAGTTGCGGTCCAGCATGCCCATATCGTAAAGGGCCGGTTCATCCCCGCGTGTGCGGGGAACAGCCACTGATCGATGCAGCAGCCCGTTTTGCCTTCGGTTCATCCCCGCGTGTGCGGGGAACAGGGGCCGGGAACCATCCTTCATTGCTTCGCTTCCGGTTCATCCCCGCGTGTGCGGGGAACAGACTCCACATCTCTTCGGCAAACTGGCTTTGGGCGGTTCATCCCCGCGTGTGCGGGGAACAGTTTTCCGGCCCATTTCCTCGTAATGGGTCGCCCGGTTCATCCCCGCGTGTGCGGGGAACAGTTCTAGTAGGTCGTCCAGAAGTATTAGAAACGCGGTTCATCCCCGCGTGTGCGGGGAACAGCTCTCGATCACCGATTCCAGCGTTTCGCCGGCCGGTTCATCCCCGCGTGTGCGGGGAACAGCACAAGCAGATCGGGAAGATCAGCACCGAAATCGGTTCATCCCCGCGTGTGCGGGGAACAGCGCATTTTCTTCCTCTTTCCTTCCGTCATTTTCGGTTCATCCCCGCGTGTGCGGGGAACAGCATCCTTGTAGCGGCGGATGATTTTCCTGCAGCGGTTCATCCCCGCGTGTGCGGGGAACAGCGGCGCAACTTGGCGTCGCGGCTAGTCTGGATCGGTTCATCCCCGCGTGTGCGGGGAACAGACGCAAAAGACATGCTCGAGTACGCAATCCACCGGTTCATCCCCGCGTGTGCGGGGAACAGACTTCTTGGAAGTCATTGTAGTGTAATAATATTTACGATGTCAAAAGATCTACCGATGATTTTAACCATTTTCCGTGGTCGGACGCCAGATCAGGTGTCGCTTTCTACTGGCGAGAAAACCACCAGTTTCATGCCGTCGAAATCGACCGGTTTGCGCCGGTTGTAACCGACGGTGGCGAAATCGTATCCCTGATCGTTGGGGGCTGCCCAGGCCATGACGGCATCGCCGTCAGCGATTCCTTCTTCCACCTGCTGCCAGATGCGTTCGCGTACCCGTTTCGAATAACGCCCGACATAGACACCGGCACGGATTTCCAGTAACCAGACAGCCAGCCTGCCGCGCAGGCGCGGCGGCGCGTTGTTAGTAACGATGACCATCATCTCCGCTTTGTTCCCCATCGCTGAAAGCGGGTCCGGCCGCTTCAGGCGGCGGTTCCGGCATCGGCAGATTGCCGGCTGAAAGCACGGATTCGATCTGTGGAATGATCTTCTTCAGCAGGCCGGTGGTGCGAAAACTGTCCCGGCAGGCGAGGCGCACGGCTCTTTCCGGCGCCATGTCAAGGTGACCCTTTTGTGCTCGGGCGGCGATGCGAAAGGCCTCAGGCACCACCGTCGCGGTTTTGTACAGATCGGCGATATCATAGACAAAGGACAGGGGTTTTCCCGTATGCAGAAAGCCGATGGCGGGGGCATAACCGGCGGCAAGCACCGCCGCTTCGCACAGACCGTGCAGGCAGGCGGTGGCGGCGGAAAGACAGCGGTTAGGGATATCCGAGGAATCCCAGTCGGCAGGATTGTAACGCCGCCGCTTCCAGTGAACGCCATGCTGGCGGGCCAGCAGATCGTAGCTGCTGCGCACCCGCGCGCCCTCGATCCCGCGCAGCTGATCGACGGAACGTTTTGCAGGCGGTTCCTCGCCAAAGCGGATGGCATACATTCGCCGCACGATGCGCAGCCGTGCCGCCGGGTCAAGGGCCAGCTGCGCCTGCCACAGTAATTTGTCCGAACGCGCCCCGCCCGGCTGCCCTGCTGCATAAAGGCGGACGCCTGCTTCGCCGATCCAAGTGATCAGGGTTCCGGCACGCGCCGCCAGCGATACGGCGGCATGGGATATGCGTGCGCCCGGTTCCAGCATCAGGCAGGCAATGCCGCCGATGGGAATATGGGTGCGGTTGCCTTCGGCATCGATGGCGACGAAGGCACCGTCCCTGACATCGATTTGCGCCCGTTCGATAAAGATCAGCGCTGCCCGTTCCTTAAGGGGGATGGGTTTCGGCGGCGGCAGTCCCGGCATGGACATGGTGTCAGACCCGGCGGATCAGCATCAGGCCGCAGCCGAACCCCCTGGCCCGGCCGAAGCCCCGGAGCAACCGGGCGGTGAAGGTTTCGGGCTCGGTCACCGTCAGCACCCCGCGCATGTCGAGAATGCCAAGCTTCGGTTGCTGTTCCCTTGGCTTCCGGGGCCGGTCGGGGCGGAGGAGAGGGACAACGCTGTAATCCTCAAGAATGAAGTCCTCCAGCGCGAAGCCATTGCGCGTGCCCTGGGTCCTTAGCCATTTCTCCCCTTCCTGACGGGCCAGGGCGAAGCGTTCCTGCGCCCGGGCGCTGCGCCATTGCGGCGGTGGGTTCGACGGCCGGCCGGGAATGTCCTTCAGGGCGTGCATGACCACATCGACGCGGCGGTGGCGGCCGTCCGTCTCCAGCTTGTTGCGCGGGCGCTCCTTGGTGGCGTTGGCGCGCAGAACGAAGGCGAGGCGGTCCCCGGTGCCGATGGCGGGGGCAAAGGTTTTGGGCCGGAAGGGGCGGAAAAGATCGTTCTGCTCCGGCCGCCGTTGCGAGAGAATGTAGAACCGCCCATGCCCGTCCGCCCGCCAGAGAAAATCGCGCCGTTTTTCATCGGAGGAGGGAAAAAGCGTCCAGATCAGCCTGTGATGGGCATCCAGGCGGGTGCCTCCCTCTTCGGGGTCGAGCAGGGGAAGAAGCGCCCTGGTCGGGGCATTGCGGTCCAGTTCGGCACGGGTGAAATAAGCCATTATTTCTCCCCTCCCTCTAGGAAATCGACCCGGCGGCGGGTGAAATGCCAGCGGTTGCGGTCGATGGGAACATCCCAGCGCGTTTCGCTGCGCATGGGTTGCAGCCCCTCGAAGGGGTCGGTAGCAATCAGTTGCGGGATGCTTGCTTTCGCTTTTTTCAGCCAGAACGGCAGGGTGACGTTCCGAAGCGCTGCCTTGGGATCTGCCGCCTCGACGACGGACGGGGCGAGAGGGGCCGAAAGCGGACAGCTTTTGCGCCCCATATAGAGGATGAAGGCCGGTTGCTGCAGGGCCCGTGCCAGATCGTCCAGCGGCATGGGCGGGCGGTTCGCCCACAGGGCAACGCCGCAGCAGATGTCGCAAACGTAATCGCGTCGGGTGATAACGGTGTTCAGGGCATTTTTCCCGGCGGCGGCAAAGGCGACGCGGCGGCTATCGGCCTTTTTTGCCTTGGCCGACGGCACGGTCTGTACCGTATGGAAGTCGCGGAAGGTCTCGCCCGTGCTGAAAACGCCAACCGCCATGCGCCAGGCATTGAGGCTCTGTTGCCCTTCGCGATCATCGCGGCGAATGCCAAGAGCCGCGCCCAGCAGGCCGAGAATGGCAGAGCGCGCGGGCCAAAGCCGCGTGCCCCGGCGTTCATGGCCGGCCAGATCGCCAAAGGAGCCCATGGGCGCCGCCAGGGTGAAGACGAGAAATTCAGCCATCAAGACACCCTTGGGCAAAGGCGCGGATTTCCGCCAGCGTGCCCTTTTCCTCTGCCACATTCATGGTCATGTGGCGCTCACAGGCGGGACCGTAGCTCTTGTCGATCTTCCCGGCAGTTTCTTCCAGGGCCCTGATCGATTCATGCAGGAGATCGGTGCCGCTGCCGCTGGCGATGCCGACCGGCCTGAAAAAGGCACCGGCAAGGGAACGCGGCTGCTGGCTGCCGTATTCGGCCCGGATATAGGAGGCCCGGGTCTGGTGGGCGAAGCTGTTCTGCTTGCCGGCCGGGGTGGCGGTGGCTAGTGCGCCGCACAGCGCGGCAACGGCCTTGCCCGCCAGTTCCCTGTCGCCGTTCAGGTTTTCCGTCAGAAGATCGAGATCGATGCAGGCATAAAGATAGTAAATACCGGAACCGAAGCCTGCATCGCCGATAAAGCCCGCCCCGGCATCCTCCGCCGGGGTTTTCAGATCGTCGACCGCGGTATAGAAATCGTCCTCCGCCACCGCCTTGTGGGTGGTGATGGCGTGGCTGATCTGTACCGCCGCTTCGCGGTTGTAATCGGGATCGTCGGCCAGCATGCGCCCGAACATGGCGATATCGGCTGCCCCATCCGCCGTGCGCAGGACCATTTTCTTCAGTTCCTTGTTGGGGGGAAGTTTCTCGCCCTTCAGTGCCTTCAGGGCCAGTTCCTGCGCCAGTGTGCGTTCCTCGGGGGAAATGAAGGCCAGTTGTTTGGTGCGGATGAGACCTTTCTTCTTTGCATCGCCATCGAGCTTGCCGAAAATATCGGCAATTTCGGTGGCGATGTCGCGGGCCTGTTGCTCCTCCGCCCCTTCGGCCTGAAGGAAGGCCTGTACTTCCTCGCCCAGGCGTTGGGTGCGCTGACCCAGATGGCCCTGAAGTTCTTTCTGCATCGTATCGGACAGCCGCGCGGCACGCTTGATGGCCTGGCTGGACAGGCGCAGACGCGGCACGCCGCCGTAAAAGGCCGTCTTGGGCCGTCCCTGATCGTCCCGATTGGGATTGGAGGGGGGATAGATGGTCAGATAATGCAGTTGCAGAAAGCGGCTCATGACGCAGTTTCCTCTTGTTCGGATGTCGTTTTATCGTTTGCTGCCGGGGCTTCGCTGCCCGGTGCGTAATATTGGAAGCACCAGCGGATGCGGGTATCTTCATTCCAGTAATACAGATCGCGGGCCAGGGCGCGGATATTGGCGCAGTTATCGATGACCGCCAGGGCCCGGCGCAGGGGGGCGATCAGTTCCGCCGGATCCGGGGTGCGCACCAGCCGCTGAAAGCGCAATTCGGAAAGACGCCGGGTATCGCCGTTTTTACGGCCAAAACGTTCCGCCGCCTTTTGCTCGGTGTCCTTCTTGATCCGTGCCAGGGAAATGGCGATGAGGGCGAGGGTTTCCGCATCCGGTTTTCTATCCTGCGCCTTACGCAATTCATTATACAATTCAAAGGTTTCTTCGATCAGGGCCGCTTCCACGGGGCTTGCGGCATTGCGCAGGCGGGCCCGGGCGGCGCGTCCGCGGCCGGTTTCAGAGCTTAGCGACCGCTGCCACCAGCGATAGCAGATATTTCCGACGTCGGTTTTGTCTTTTCCCGCGGGCGGCGGATTATCCATGGCATCGTCCGGGGCTGTAACGGTGTTCATGTGGCCGGTTCCTCCTGTTTCTTCCTGCGCCGGGCCGGCAGGGGCAGATCCAGCGGGGTAAAGATTTTCGTGCCGAGCGGTGGATGGCCGGTGAAGGCGAGAACCAGTTTCTTCCGCGCTTCAACGACGATTTCCGTTTTGTCCATATCGCTGTTCAGCAGCAGGTCATGGGTCAGGACGCCGAACAGGCGAAGGGCATGCTTGCGCAATTCCTTCAGCCAGGTTTCGGCGATTTCGCGCCGGGCAGCGCGCCTGGATTCACTGCTGTCCAGCCCTGCGGCGCCATCCAATCTGGACAGGGCCTTCAATACGGTTTCGAAGCCGGCCTGGCTGCGTTCGAAGAAGCTTTCGCGGGTTCGGGCGATGGTGCCCTTTTTGTCATCGGGTTCGTTCAGGGCCTCTTTCAGGCAGGCGGTCAGGGCCCGGGCGGCGGCTTCGGCGGCGAGGACGAATTCCTCCGCATCCTCTTCGGCCTGCGGGGACAGGGGGAAGAGCGGTGTTTCCGACCAGATGAAATCCAGGGGCTTCATATTATCCATTGCCCAGCCCGCCGCCAGCACCCGCGCCGGTTCCCCGCTGTTGGCCTGATAGGCGGCAACGCTTTCGGCCTTCACAACCTTCTTCGTGCCGAAAGCCACGCCACGCCAGTTGGGATAGGTGAAGGCGCCCGGCTTCGGGTGCATGGGCAGTTTCTGGAAGTCCTTGTCGTAATAATAAGGGCTGAGCGGGTGAACCCAGCCGCTGTAATTATTGCCGTAGGGGCGTTGAATGACGCCGGTGACGACGACCCCTTCCTCCCCGGTGACGGCGCAGCGCCCTTCGGCAAAGACTAGGCGCAGGCGGCGCGGCATGCCGAAGAATACTTCCGGGTGCAGAATATTGCCGTGCGGAGGGATGAGCACCTCGTTGTTTTCCGATGTGCGTGTCGGATGCATCCAGGGCAGGCATTCGGCCATTTTATCGGGCTGATATCGCTGTTCTTGCGGGCAGGCGGGGACGTTCGCCCATAGCAGCGACCACAGGGGCGTGTCGCCTTCCAGCGGCGGGCGGGCCAGGGTGACCAATGGTCCGCCGCCGCGCATCGACGTGCGGTTTCCCTTCCCGCCCGATGGGGCGAAGTCCTGCAGGGCATAAAGCGATATTGCCGCCAGCGGCAGGGACAGGGCCGGATATCGACTGCGATGGACCATCAGATCGGCATTGTTGCGGATGGTCTGACTGCCGGCGCTGTCGATAAACAGCATGTCGGGCGGGCTGGGATCGCCGCTCAGAGGGCTGAAATCCTGCATGAAGCGCGGTCCTTCCCCGGTCAGTTCGAAGGCAGAGGCGAAAGGGGCCAGGCGTTCGCGCAAACGGGCGGGATCGGGACGGCGGGCCATCCGGTCCTCATACGGGTCGGGCGCATCGGCAAGATAGAGCAGGCCGATCAGCAATTCCATGCAGGCGAGATTGAGATCGGGGCGCGGCCAGTCAAAGCTTTCGATGCCGGCTTCGGCGATCTGGTCGGGGCGGACGATGTCAGGCTTGCCATGGCGGCGGACCGGGATCCAGGCATCGTTGATCAGGTTCAGGGGCATATGTTCACCTGTAGGTAATAGAACCATATGCTGCATACGATGGTCATAAATGTAAAGACAGTAACGTGCGGGCGGCCAATGCAGGGCTGCCTTTACGGCATTATGACAGGACAGGCGAATTTATAATTTGCGGTAAAAACATTGTCTGAATCATCAAGCCTTCGCTGCCACATGCAGCGAAGGCTTGATGCATATGCGCAATTGCAGTATCCTCGCATTGTTAACATGTGGGATTTTTGCGCATATGGCCTGAGAATATTTTAGGTGCTCTCAGGCGGGCACCAGATTATATCCTGATGGTCATGCTAAACTCCTTCATTTTTAAAAGTGCCGGTGCCAATCACCGGCACTTTTTCGTTTATAAAGGCTATAGCCTCTTGTTTCAACCTTTTTCTCAAGCCTTACGTTTTTTGTGTCCTCCTGCCCCTACCGGTGATGTGGGATGCGTTTTGGTTTAGTTTTTTCAGCATCTGAAGATTAGTTTGTTAGAAAATGTCGTTGTGGTGTAATCCACAAGCAATCCCCGCATTTGCGGGGAACTTCATTCACTTAGTAACCGAAGCTTTTCTCAAGCTGGTTCATCCCCGCGTGGGCGGGGAAGAGATGAGTAGGCCAGAAATGGCGTCGTATTGCAACCCCTCGCAGATCGTGCCGTCATCGTCGACGATGGCGATGCGGACCTGTTTGCATTTCCATGCCGGCCAGCCTTTTACCAGCGCCTGGATTTCGGGCAGGGCCTGATCCGGTTTTTCGTCCAGACGTTCGAAGCGGCATTTGCTCATCTGCACTTCGGACAGGGCCTCCGCCCTGACGGGGTCGTTTTGCAGATCCTGATCCTGTGCCTGCGCCCAGGGGATCAGGCCGTCCTCGTCCCGGCGCATCAGCATGAGCGTGATTTGCTCCCTTCCCAGCCGGGTGGGGAAGATCGTGTCCTTGAAACCTGCCTGGTTGAGGTTCTGGGCATAGCCGCCTTCAGGGTTGAGGGTGTTGTTCCATCCATGGGCGCTTTCGGCATGCCGGCTCCCTTCCGCCTGCAGGGCCAGGCGTTCCAGCGGGGCGGGAACTTCTATCCTGTCCTCGCCATGGACCGCGCGGATAACATTGCGCAGATCCGTGGGCATCGCGATGCGCCCGGCGGTGAAGATCGTTTTCGCCGTGCGCCATTGTTCGGCGGTATCATAGACCCATGCCCCCCGGCCGAGCGTTTCATGCAGCCAGTTTTCGCCCTCCACCCGTTCCGGATCGGGGGAGAGGACATGGAGCACCGGCTCCCCCCTTTTTACGGCGGCGATGGCGGGGCGGGTTTCTGGCGGGCGTTCCTCCATATGCCGCCACAATCGCCCGGCCCGTTGCAGCAGGGCGCCGATGGGCGCCAGGTCAGAGATCATGACATCGAAATCGAGATCGAGACTGACTTCGATCACCTGGGTGGCGATCAGTACCCGGCCTGCACGGGCGGAACCGTTTTTGCCGAAACGGCTCTTTGCGTTTTCCTCGATGCGAAGACGGTCCCACATGGTGAAGCGGGCATGAAGAAGATCGGTTTCGATGCCCAGGGCGCGTAATTGTTCGGCCGCCGCGATGGCTTCATCCACGGCATTGCGGATCCAGACGCAGGCGGCGCCCGCGGCTGTGGCCTTTTGCAGCAGGTCGATGGCGGCAGCGGTGCTGTCCAGGCGGTTGATATGCAGGGTGCGGCAGGTGGCCGGAGCGGGGTCTATGGCCTTGCTGGTGATCGGCCTCTTGCCAGTGCCGGCGGCCGTAATGCTTAAACAGGGGTAGCTGTGTGCGGCGGGAACTTCCTGGTCATGGCCGGGGCAGCCAAGACCGCGCAGAAATGCCCTGCTAAAGCGATCGCGCATGGGTTCGGGCAGGGTGGCGGTCATGACAATGGCCGATCCGCCAAGCATGGCGTGAAACTCAAGCAATGCCGCCAGTTCGGATTCCATATAGGGGTCATAGCTGTGGGCTTCATCGACAATCAGCACCTTGCCGGCCAGTCCCCACAAACGCAGGGTGTTGAAGCGCACCGGCAGGACAGCCAGCAAGGCCTGATCGATGGTGCCGACGCCGATCTCGGCCAGTAATGCCAGGCGGCGGTCATCGGCCAGCCAGGCAGAACAGGTCGGGGTGTCGGAAAGGGAGGCGGTGCCCGAAACGGCCTGGCGGAAAGTGGGGTGTAAATCGCGGCGGCCATGGGCCAGGACGAAGGAAGGCGGCCCGCCGTCTTCAGCGAACAGTTTAGGCACGACTGTCGCGAGGCGGTCATACATGGCATTGCTGGTTGCCATGGTCGGCAAGGCGAAGAACAGGCCATTGGCCTTGCCCGCCGCCATGAGCCGCTGGGCCAGAATCAGCGCGGCTTCGGTCTTGCCGGCGCCGGTGGCATCCTCGACCAGGATCATGACGGGGCCGTCTGGCAGGGCCGTTTCCGCGGCTGCCTGCTGCATCGGGCGAAGATCGGAAAAACCGCACAGGGTGGCGGCATCGGTGAAAGGGGCCGGTTCCTTCCGTTCAAGCCCCGCTTCCGCCACGGCTATGCCGGCGCGGTGGCGGGCATCCTCCCAGGCGGCGGAGAGGCTGGCATATTGGCGCTCAAGCGGGAACCAGCGGGTGTTGGAGCCAAGCCAATCCGCCTGTATCGCAAGACCCGAGAGCAGCCAGGACAGGCAATCGGCCTGTTTGCCCCCGACCCCGGCGAGGCTGGCCTTGGGGAATAATTGAGCCGTCATGGAAGTGAAGGCGCAGGCGGCTTTTCGGGCCTTCTCGCTGAGTTCGCGGCGCTTTGCCGTCGGTTGATCGTTATCGGGCGGGATGCCATGATGGCCGGATACGGCAGGGGACAGCCGCTGCAGAACGGGCAGGCTGCATTGCAGTTGCTTCAGAACGATATTCTGCAGATCGCGAAAGCCCGCTTTTTTATCGCAGAAATACAGATGGCTCAGTTGCCAGTGCCTGAAGCTCTGCCGGCTGCCGTTTTCCAGCATATTGCGGAAGGACGTGCTGAACTTGCCGATATCATGCAGGAGGATCAGCAGCAGCAGGCCCTGCTGCACGGCTTCGGGCAGGGCGCGTAGCGTTGCATTGCGTTGCATCAGCACTTCGGCGCAGGCGGCAACATCCAGCATATGCCAGGCGGCCGGAAACAGTTTCGGCGGTGTCTGACGATCGGATTTTCCGGGCCAGGCTGTGATCGCGCTCAGTTCCATGGGGCATTCGCTGTGCAAAGCGGTATGGGCAGAATTTGTGCCGTTTTGGATATGAAGTCCTTGTACCAGCGGGTGCTACGGGCGTTCGGTGCCTCCCTCCAGCTTAGGCCAGCGGGCAAAGGCGAAGACCCAGACCATGACCAAATTGACCAGCGGGACGAAGGACAGCAGCGCCCACCAGCGGGAAAAGCCCGCCTTGCAGACGATGCGGCTGTTGATCCAGAAGGCAAGAAGGAAAAAGACAATGGCCACGAGGAGCGGAAAAAAGGCGATATCCATTTTCGTTTTCCTCCCGTTTATTCCGTGCTGGCGGGTGCGGCCTCGACAGCCGGCCAGCGGGAGAAGGCCAGAATGAGCGTGACAATCAGCCAGCCGGCCAGCGGTACGAAGATGAATAAGGAAAGCGCCGGGTTTTTGCCCGCGCGGGTAAAGATTTTCCACAGGGGATAAATCAGGATAAGGCCGAAGACGAGACTGCTGACGATACCCATTCCATTCTCCCGAAGCTGTTATCGTTTTCCCGCGGCTGGCAAAAGCCATGCGGAATTGATCGGGTATCGAGCCTAGCAGCAGCGGCGGGGCGTTTCAAATTTCCCCGCCAAGCGCGGTGTCATCCCCGACGGTTTACAGGTCGATAATCTTGCCGGGGTTGAGGAGATTGCGGGGATCGAGCGCTTTTTTCAGATCCCGCATGACGCTGAGGGCCTCGCCATGTTCGGCCTGGAGGAACTTCATCTTGCCGGTGCCGATGCCGTGTTCGCCGGTGCAGGTGCCGTCCATGGCCAGGGCGCGGTTGACCAGCCGGTCGTTGAGGCGGTTGGCTTCGGCGACTTCCTCGGGATTGTCGGGGTCGAGCACGAAGACGAGATGGAAATTGCCGTCCCCGACATGGCCGACCAGCGGTGCCAGCATGTTGCTGGCGGCAATATCGGCCTTGGTTTCGAGAATGCATTCGGCCAGGCGCGAGATGGGCACGCAGACATCGGTCGCCCAGGCCTTGGCGCCGGGGCGCAGGGACAGGGCGGCATAGGCGGCATCGTGACGTGCCGCCCACAGCTTGCTGCGTTCTTCGGGCCGGTCGGTCCAGCGGAAATCGCCGGCGCCGAATTCACGGCAGATATCGCCAACCGTTTCGGCCTGCTCCTTCACCCCGGCTTCGCTGCCGTGAAATTCCAGAAACAGGGTCGGCTGCACCGGATAATCCATGCCTGAATAGCGGTTGCAGGCATCCATCTGCACTTCATCGAGCAATTCGATCCGCGCCACGGGAATGCCCATCTGGATGGTGGTGATCACGGCATTGACCGCTCCCTCCAGATCGGGAAAGGAAACGACGGCGGCCGACACCGCTTCGGGGATACCGTATAGGCGCAGGGAAATTTCCGTGATGATGCCGAGCGTGCCTTCGGAACCGACGAACAGCCGCGTCAGATCGTAACCGGCCGAGGATTTGCGTGCCCGGTGCGCGGTGCGGATGATACGCCCGTCGGCCAGAACCACGGTCAGGGCCAGGACGTTTTCGCGCATGGTGCCATAGCGCACGGCATTGGTGCCGCTGGCCCGGGTCGCCGTCATGCCGCCGATCGAGGCATCGGCCCCGGGATCGATGGGAAAGAACAGCCCCGTATCGCGCAGATATTCATTGAGCTGCTTGCGGGTGACGCCGGGCTGCACCCGGCAATCCAGATCTTCGGCATTGACTTCCAGCACCGCGTTCATCTGCATCATGTCCATGCTGACGCCGCCGCGGGCGGGAATGACGTGTCCTTCCAGCGACGTGCCGGCGCCGAAGGGGGTGATGGGGGTGTCGTGTTCGGCGCACAGACGCACGATCTGCTGCACTTCTTCGGTCGTGCGGGGAAAGACGACCATGTCCGGCAGGGCGGGACGGTGCCAGGATTCATCCTTGCCGTGGTGTTCGCGCACCGCCCGTGACAGCGACAGCCTGTCGCCGAGCAGATCGCGCAGGGCGGCCGCCAGGGCCGGTTCCTTCATGCTTGTTTCGCTGGCCATATTGATCTCTCCGCCACGGTTCGGGCCATGATCGCCTGTGTAGTTCCATATGGAACAATATGTCCGGAGCGCGGCACCGTCAACGCCTATCCGCCCTTCCGGCGGATTTCGGAACAGCCTCCGGAGATGAGCCGGGTCGGTGGGGCCGGGCCTTAAATTTCGCGCAGTTCCTCCAGATCCCTGATGCGCTTCTGCGCCTGTTCCCATATCAGCCTGGTGCAATGGGCGATCACCGCTTCGGTCAGGGTGAGAATGGCGATCGAGGAATCGAAATTCGACGGTGCCTCGATATGAGCAGGCAGGACATGGGTGGCGATGCGGGTGACCGGCGATATCCACTGATCGGTGAACAGCACGATGGGCACCTTGCGCGATGCCGCCTGTTCGGCGAACCAGATCACCCCTTCCTGATAGCGGCGGATATCGTAGGTGATCAGCACATCCTTGCGGCCCATGTCGATCAGATGGTCGCGCCAGGAATCTACCTGCCCGGCCAGATGCATGATGCGTGGACGCAGCAGTTTCAGATGGGCGGCCATGTAGCGGGCCAGCGGGTCCGTGAAGCGCCCGCCGATAAGATAGACGGTGCCGGGCGCTTCGCCGATCAGGGCGGCGGCTTTTTCCAGCTCGCGCGGGGCGAGGGACTGGGCCGTGTTGCGGATATTGGCAATGGCCGCTTCCGCGAAACGCTCCAGATCCGAACCGTCGCCATCGCCCAGCCCCGGTCCTTGCGGGGCCTTGGCAATGGGCGATTTCAGCCGTGCCTCCATTTCCGCCCGCAGATGCTGCTGAAATTCGGGATAGCTGCTGAAACCGATGCGGCTGGTGAAACGCAGAATGCTGGGGCCGCTGACCCCGGCGATGCGCGCAAAACCGGCCACCGTTTCCAGACCGGCCATCGGATAATTGGACAGCAGCGCCTGAGCGGCCTTGCGTTCCTTGGCCGTCAGCCTGTCGCTGACCGCCCTGATTCTCTCCAGAATGCTCTTTTCCATTCTCTCAGCTTTTCGTTTCCGGCATTTATCTGAACTGCCGCGACCCGCCCCTGTCTTGCGGCATTCCCCGTGGCCGGGACGCGAACCCATCGTCCGGCCGGGAATGAGGGGCAGGATAAGGCCATCTTCCGGGCAGGCAAAATTTAACGTCAGGCTCCGGCCCTTAAAGCGATTGACATCACCTCAAAATGTATCAATCATTACAGATAATAATGATATTTTCGGTTTTGAAACATATGTTTCTTGAATGAAAACCGAAAACAACATGAACCAGGGATGAAATTTTCAGGTGGCACGGGCTGAGTTGCATCATACATCCTTGCAGGCGGGAGGGGCAGCGGAATGCATGCCGCCTGTCGTCCATGGCGGGGAACGCCTCGCTTCCTTCGTGCTGACCTGCGATCATGCCAGCAATTTCATCGCGCCTTCATATAACGGCCTGGGGCTGGACGATGAGGATATCAATGATCATATCGCCTGGGATCCGGGGGCGCTGGAGCTGGCATGCGCCCTGGGCGATCGGCTGAAGGCTCCTGTTGTCGCTGCCGGGGCATCGCGGCTGCTGATCGACGTGAACAGAAGCCTGGATGCGGAAGATCTGATCCCCCGTTGTTCCGGGGGCAGGGAAATACCCGGCAACCGGCATGTCGATGCCGGGGAACGGCAGCGGCGCATCGACGGGATCTATGCGCCTTTCCATGCGGCTGTTCATGCGCAGATTGCCCGCCACGGCAGGGCCGGGAAGGCGTTTGCCGTTATCGCCGTGCATTCCTTCACCCCGGTTTACATGGGCCGGCGCCGCGATGTGCAGATCGGTATCCTGCATGCCGAAGCGGATGCGCCGTTGGCGCGGAGGGTTAAGGAGGAAATCGCCGCTCTTTCCGGTTATGATGTGCGGCTGAACGAGCCCTACGGGCCTGAGGACGGGGTGCTGCATACCCTGTCCTTTCACGCGGTATCCCGGGGGCTGCCGGCGGTGATGATCGAAGTGCGCAACGATTTGCTGAAAGATGCGCCTTCGCAGGCACGTATTGCCGGGATGCTGGCGCAGGCCTTGAGTGAAGCCTGGGCTGCGCACACGCCCGCAAAGGAACGTTCCGTTTGATGAAGTAGCGTCGCGATCAGGGAAGGGGGGCTTAATGCCGAAGTTTTTCAGGCTTTATGTCAGATATGTGGATGCGATGAACCACAGGCTGGGCCGGATCATGATGTATGGCATATTCGTCATGGTCGGGGTGATGATGTGGTCGTCGGTTTCCAAGACCTTTTTCATCCCTGCGCGCTGGACGCTTGAAACCGCGCAGTTCGCACTGGTCGCTTATTATCTGCTCGGCGGGCCGTATTCCATCCAGCTTGGCGCCAATGTGCGCATGGATCTGTTCTATGGCAGCTGGTCGCCGCGGCAAAAGGCCTGGATGGATGTGTTCACCGTCTGGTTCCTGATCTTTTATCTTGTGGTCATGCTGTATGGTGCCATCGGTTCCACGGCCTATTCGCTCGGCCATTTCGGTGACAAGCCGTTCGTCTTTTTCCGCGATCTGATCTACACCTTCTTCACCTCGGGGCCGGAGGCGGCCGGCAAGCTTCTCGGTTTCATCGAACGTTCCCCGACATCGTGGCGTCCGTATCTGTGGCCGGTCAAGGTCATCGCCACCATAGGCATCTTTCTGATGCTGCTGCAGGCAATTTCCGAACTGATCAAGGATGTTGCCACGGTACGCGGTCTCGATCTCAGAGCGGACGAACCCACCGCCTATCTGCGGGAGGCGGAATGATGTCCTATGAAATGATCGCCATCTTCATGTTTTCGACCATGATGATCATGCTGCTGACCGGGCAGCGGGTCTTCGGCGCCATCGGTTTCGTGGCCGCGATCGCGGCGCTGTGGCTGTGGGGCACGGGCGGGGCGGATATTCCCTTTTCGGCGGTGATGAAGCTGATGAAGTGGTATCCGCTGCTGACGCTGCCGATGTTCATCTTCATGGGCTACATTCTTTCCGAATCCAAGATCGCCGACGATCTGTACAAGATGTTCCATGTATGGATGGGGCCGGTCGCAGGCGGGCTTGCCATCGGCACGATCGGGCTGATGGTGCTGATTTCCGCCATGAACGGGTTGTCCGTTGCCGGTATGGCCATCGGCGCCACCATCGCACTGCCGGAGTTGCGCAAGCGCGGTTACGACAAGCGGATGGTGACCGGGGTCATTCAGGCAGGGTCGAGCCTGGGGATTCTCGTACCGCCATCTGTGGTGCTGGTGCTTTATGCCATGATTGCACGCCAGCCGGTCGGGCAGTTGTGGCTGGCGGGGATCATTCCCGGCCTGGTGATGGCAGCGCTGTTCATCCTCTATATCTACATCCGCTGCCGTATCTCGCCCGAACTGGGCCCGCCCTTGAGCAAGGAGGAACGGGCCGCCGTTCCCATGAGCGAAAAGCTGCGCCTTCTGCGCGCCGGGCTGCTGCCGCTGATCATTTTCTTTGCCATGATGTTCCCCTTCGTGAAGGGGTGGACGTCGCTGACCGAAAGCTCGGCCCTGGGGGCGATGACCGCTTTTCTGGCGGCAGTGGTGAAAGGGCGGATGAACCGTCAGGTTTTCGAAACTTCGGTGCGTTCGACCCTGGCGATCTCCTGCATGTTCATGTTCATCATCGTCGCGGCCATGGGCTTCGGCGCGGTGTTCGACGGGCTCGGCGCCGTGAAGGCGATCAACAATCTGTTCACGGAAGAGCTGGGACTCTCGCCCTGGACCATTCTGATCCTGATGCAGCTCAGCTTCCTTATCATGGGCACGTTCCTCGACGATACCGCGATGCTGGTGATCGTGGCGCCGCTGTACATTCCGCTGGTCAAGGCGCTGGGCTTCGATCTGATCTGGTATGGCGTGCTGTATACGATCACGACGCAGATCGCCTATATGACGCCGCCTTTCGGCTATAACCTCTTTCTCATGAAGGCCATGGCGCCAAAGGATATCGGCATGCGCGATATCTATGCTTCGATCTTTCCCTTTGTCGGCGTGATGGTGCTGGCGCTGATTCTGAACATGGTGTTTCCGCAGATCGCCCTCTGGCTGCCCCATTACGTCTATTTCGGGGGCGGGAATGGATAACCAGACTCCGGAAAGGAGCGAACGGACAGGCAATGACCTGAAAATTTGCAAGGCTCAAACAAGGAGAGAAGACAATGACGACAAGGCGTAAATTCCTCAAGACGGCCGGTGCAGGTGCTGCGGCTGCCGCGACACTGGCGGCTCCTGCGGTGAAGGCTGCCGGCCCCAAGATCAAGTGGCGCCTGCAGACCTATGCGGGTCCGGCGCTGGCCGAAAAGGTCATCGTTCCGATGGTCAAGCGTTTCAATGCCATTGCCGGCGATGAAATGCAGATCGAACTGTTCACCGCCGACCAGCTGGTGCCGACGGGCGAATTGTTCCGTGCCATGCAGAAGGGCACGATCGATGCGGTGCAGTCCGATGACGATTCCATGGCCTCCCCGACCGAAGTGACGGTGTTCGGCGGCTATTTCCCCTTCGCCTGCCGTTACAGCCTGGACGTGCCGGTGCTGTTCCACCAGTACGGCCTGGACAAGATCTGGAAGGAGGAATACGCCAAGGTCGGGGTCAAGCACATTTCCGCCGGTTCGTGGGATCCGGCGAACTTCGCCACCAAGAAGCCGATCCGCAAGCTGGACGACCTCAAGGGGCTGAAGATCTTCACCTTCCCGACCGCCGGCCGCTTCCTGGAACAGTTCGGCGTCGTGCCGGTGACGATCCCCTGGGAGGATGCCGAGGTCGCCCTGCAGACGGGCGAGCTGGACGGTCTCGCCTGGTCGGGTATTACGGAGGACTATACCTCCGGCTGGGCGGATGTGACCGATTACTTCCTGACCAATAACATTTCCGGTGCGTGGATCGGGCATTTCTTCGCCAATATGGACCGCTGGAACGAGCTGCCCGAGCATCTGAAGGAACTGCTGATGGTCTGCATGGACGGTTCGCACTACCATCGTCAGTGGTGGTATTGGGGCGGCGAAGCTTGGCTGCGCGTCAAGGGCACCAAGCTGAAGCTGACGACCCTTCCCGATGAGGAATGGGGCAAGGTCGAAGCCGCTGCCCACAAGTTCTGGGATGAAATCGCCTCGCAGTCGCCGCTCAAGGCCAAGGTTGTCGGCATCATCAAGGAATATAACGACATCATGGTCAAGGCGGGGCGGCCCTACCGCTACTGATGTGTCTGCATGATTGCGCCATTGCGGGCCCCGGCTTGCCGGGGCCCGTTTTGCATTCTGTAACGATCTTCGGGCAGAATGCGCGATGCAGGCGCATGGCCGGCGCGGTTTTCGGTTATCGGAGGGAGGCGGACAAAGGCAGGATGAATGCATCGTTACGGTAAATACGGGCTGACGATTGCAGCCCCCCTGCTGCTGGTCGTTCTGGCCTGGTTGCTGTGGCCGGGAACGCCGCAGGCCTATGGCGCTGTGCTTGCCGTGCTGCTTTATTTCGCCGTTCTGCTGTTTCGCGAGCAACGGCGGCTCGATGCCGTGCGCCGTTACCTCGGCCAGCTTGCCGAAGCGGAAGATGCAACCCTGCCGCCTGTGCCGCGCCGCCGTCTGCCACGGTCTCTGTCGCGGGTGCTGCTTGCCCTTCGCCGCCGTCTGCGGGCCCAGTCACGCCACAGCCGGGCGCTGGCCACCCTGGCCGAAACCATCGTCAACACCTTGCCCGATCCGCTGCTGACGCTGGATGCGGGCCGGCGCATCGTCAGCGCCAACAAGGCGGCGCGCGTCATGCTGCCGGGGCATGTGATCGGCCTCGACCTGGCGGCAGCGTTGCGTCAGCCAGCGGTGCTGGATGCCGCCGATGCCGTTCTGTCGGGCAAGGCCGATGTTCTCTCCGTCGAATTTCACCAATCGGTCCCCCATGACCGTCAGTTCGAGGCACGTCTGATCGCCCTGGAAGGCGATCTGCCCGATGGCGTGCGCCTGCTGCTGGCACTGTACGATCTGACCGAACGCAAGCGCACCGAACAGATGCGCGTCGATTTCATTGCCAATGCCAGCCATGAACTGAAGACGCCGCTGGCGGCGC
>JALXAG010000138.1 GCA_026992315.1 Sneathiellales bacterium
CGATGCCTGCGGCATTACCGCCGCCGCGGGGGGCAATCTCGGCCTGCCGGTGCTCGATCTGCCCGAACTGCCCGAAGACGGCGTTTATGTGATCGAGATGTCCTCCTATCAGATCGATCTGATGGGCGGGCTTCATCCGCATATCGGGGTGCTGCTCAACGTCACCCCGGATCATCTGGACCGCCATGGCGGTTTTGCCGGCTATGCCGCGGTCAAGGAACGGCTGATCGCCCGCAGCCACCGCGCCGTGATCGCCGTCGACGATATCCCCTGCCGGCGCATCCGCCGGCGCATTGTTGCCCGCGGCGGCAAGCCGGTAAGCGTGGCTTCCGGCGAAGGCGGGCGGGGCGCGGACTGGTATCTCGACGATGGCTGGCGCCTGCATCGCCGCATCGCCGGCACGGCTTTGGCCCTGACCCGGCCGCCGCGCCTGCCCGGTGCCCATAACCGCCAGAACGTGGCGGCAGTGTTCGCGGCGGCCCGTCTGCTCGGCGGGGCGACGGAAGGGATCGCCGCTGCCCTGCAGGATTTCCCCGGCCTGCCCCATCGTCTGGAGGAGGTCTGCCGCCATGACGGGGTGGTGTTCGTCAACGACTCCAAGGCGACCAATCCGGAAGCGGCGGCCCATGCGCTCGAAAGCTTCGCAAACATCTACTGGATCGCCGGCGGGCGCGCCAAGGACGGCGGTTTCGGCCATCTGCGCCCGGCGCTGCGCCATGTCCGCCGGGCCTATCTGATCGGCGAGGCGGCGGCGGCGCTGCAGGCCTTCTGCAAGGACAGCCTGCCCTGCGATTTGTACGAAAATCTCGATGCGGCCATTGCCGCGGCCTATGAGGATGCGCGTAATGCCGGCGGCGGGGTGGTGCTGCTGTCTCCGGCCTGCGCATCCTTCGATCAGTTCGCCAGTTTCGAGGCCCGGGGGGAGCATTTCCGCAACCATGCCCTGGCGCTCGGCGCCGCCAATGCCCCCGAACGGGCGGGAGGGGCGTCATGAGGGCATTGAGCAGGCTGGATACCTCGATTGTCGGGCGCTGGTGGTGGACCGTCGACCGCTGGGTGCTGGGGGCCTTTCTGGCCCTGATCGTGATCGGGCTGGTGCTCATTCTCGCGGCCAGCCCCGCCGTTGCCAACCGGATCGGCCTGGATCAGTTTTTCTTCGTGCGCAAGCAGTTGCTGTTCCTGCTGCCGTCGCTGGCGGTGATTTTCGCCGTATCCCTGCTGCCGGTGCGCGGCGTGCGGCGCTTGGGGGCGGTGATCTTCGTCATCACCATCGCCCTGATGGTGCTGACCCTGCTGACAGGACCGGAAATCAAGGGGGCGAGGCGCTGGCTGCAACTGGGTTTCTTTTCCCTGCAGCCTTCGGAATTCGTCAAGCCCGGCTTCGCCATCGTCACGGCCTGGATGTTCGCCGCCGCGGCGCAGGAGCAGCATTTCCCCGGGCGGCGGATCGCCATCGCCCTTTATCTTCTGGTGGCCGGGCTTCTGGTGCTGCAGCCCGATATCGGCATGACCCTGGTGGTTTCCGCCGTCTGGTTCGCGCAGTTCTTCCTGGCCGGGCTGTCGCTGGTCTGGGTCGGCGCCTTTTCGGTTCTGGCCCTGGCGGGCATGGTTCTGGCCTACAGCCTGTTTCCCCATGTGGCGGCGCGGGTGGACCGTTTTCTCGATCCCTCGGCGGAGAATTACCAGATCGACCGGGCCATGGAGGCCTTCGCCAATGGCGGCCTGTTCGGCACCGGCCCGGGCGAGGGGGCGATCAAGCGGGTTTTGCCCGATGCCCATACGGATTTCATTTTCGCGGTGGCGGGCGAGGAATTCGGCCTGTTCGCCGGGCTGCTCATCATCGCCCTGTTCGCCTTCATCGTCCTGCGCGGTTTTGCCCGTCTCTACCGCGAGGAGGATTTCTTCGTGATGATCGCGGCAGGCGGCCTGCTGATCCAGATGGGCCTGCAGGCGATGATCAATATCGGCGTCAATCTGCAGCTGCTGCCGACCAAGGGCATGACCCTGCCGTTTATTTCCTATGGCGGTTCCTCGACCCTGTCGCTGTCGCTGGCGGCGGGGATGATTCTGGCGCTGACCCGTCACCGCCCGCCGGGGGAGGGCGTATCATGAGCAAGGGCACGATCGTCATCGCCGCCGGCGGCACCGGCGGACATCTGTTCCCGGCCAAGGCCCTGGCGGCGGTTCTGCGCCAGCGCGGCTGGCAACTGGCCCTGGCGACGGATCGGCGGGGCGGGGCCTATGGCGAACACTTTCCCGATATGCCGATTTACCGCCTGCACGCCGCAGGCAGCGGCGGCGGGGCGATCCGCAAGCTGCGCGCGGCGGCGGAAACCGCTTATGGGGTCTGGCAGGCACGGCGGCTGCTGGCCCGCCTGCGCCCGGCGGCGGTGATCGGTTTTGGCGGCTATCCCTCCCTGCCGGCGGTGCTGGCGGCGACGATGCTGGGCATCCCGACGGTCATTCACGAACAGAACGCGGTGCTCGGGCGTGTCAACCGGCTGCTGGCCGGGCGGGTCGATCTGATCGCGACCAGCCATCACAAGGTGCAAGGACTGCCCGGTGCCCTGACCCCCCGGGTCCGTTTTACCGGTAATCCGGTCGATGCCGCCTTCGCCGGGCTGCGGGCGATGCCTTACCGCCCGCCGACCCCCGGGGGGCCGCTGCGCCTGCTGATCACCGGCGGCAGCCAGGGGGCGCGGATCTTTTCCGATGTGGTGCCCGAGGCCCTGGCGGCAATGGAGGACGGTCTGCGCCGGCGGCTGCATGTCGTGCAGCAGTGCCGGGCGGAGGATCTGGAACGGGTGCGCGCCGTCTATGCCGGGGCGGGGATCGCCGCCTCGCTGGACAGTTTCATCGACGATATGGCCGGGATCATGGCCGCGACCCATCTGGCGGTGACCCGCGCCGGTGCCTCGACCATTGCCGAGCTGACGGTGGCGGGGCGTCCGGCGGTGCTGGTGCCTTATCCGCATGCAACCGACGATCATCAGAGCGCCAATGCCCGGGCCATGGCCGATCTGGGCGGCGCCTGGCTGATTCCGCAGGAGAAATTCACCCCGACCACCTGCCGGGAAAGTCTGGAGGCCCTGCTGAACGATCCGCGCATGCTGGCACGCATGGCAAAGGCGGCGCTGGCGGGCGGTCAGCCCGATGCGGCGGAACGTCTGGCCGGGCTGGTCGAGGACCTGGCCGGACAGGGCAATGGCGGCGGTAACGGCGGCAGCATGAAGGAGCGGGCAGCGGCATGAAACTGACACCTTTCGACATCGGGGCGGTGCATTTCGTCGGTATCGGCGGCATCGGCATGAGCGGCATCGCCGAGGTGCTGCACACGCTGGGCTATACGGTGCAGGGCAGCGATCTGAGCGCCAATGCCAATGTCGAACGGCTGCGCGCCATGGGCATTGCGGTTCATATCGGCCATGACGCCGCCCATGTGCGCAATGCCGGGGTGGTGGTGGTTTCCTCGGCGGTGAAGGCGGACAATCCGGAAGTGCGCGAGGCGCGCAAGCTGCTGATCCCCGTGGTGCGCCGGGCCGAGATGCTGGCCGAGCTGATGCGGCTGAAATGGTCGATCGCCATCGGCGGCACCCATGGCAAGACGACGACGACATCGCTGGTCGCCCATCTGCTGGACGGGGCGGGGATGGACCCGACCGTGATCAATGGCGGCATCATCAATGCCTATGGCACCAATGCCCGCCTCGGCGCCGGGGAATGGATGGTGGTCGAGGCGGATGAAAGCGACGGCACCTTCATCAAGCTGCCGGCAACGGTTGCGGTGGTGACCAATATCGACCCAGAACATCTCGACTTCTACGGCGATTTCGACGCGGTGCGCGATGCCTTTCAGCGTTTCGTCGAAAATCTGCCCTTCTATGGCTTCGCGGCGCTTTGCGTCGATCACCCGGAGGTTCAGGCGCTGATCGGACGGATCGAGGACCGGCGCATCGTCACCTACGGCTTCAGCCCGCAGGCCGATATCCGCGCCGTCGATCTGAGCTTCGCCGATGGCCGGGCGCGTTTCGACGTGCTGGTCACCGACCGCAAGAGCGGCGAGGAGAGAACCATTAGCGATCTGACCCTGCCGATGCCCGGACGGCATAACGTGCAGAACGGGCTGGGCGCCATCGCGGTCGCCCTGCAGATGGGCGTCGGGGAGGAGGCCATCCGCAACAGCCTGTCCGCCTTCAGCGGCGTGCGCCGGCGCTTCACCCGCACGGGAACGGCCGCGGGGATCACGGTGATCGACGATTACGGCCATCATCCGGTGGAGATCGCCGCCGTGCTCAGCGCCGCGCGCGAATCCTATCCGGGGCGGCGGATCGTTGCGGTGGTGCAGCCGCACCGCTATTCGCGTCTGGCCAATCTGTTCGAGGAATTCTGTACCTGCTTCAACGATGCCGATACGGTCATCGTCGCCGATGTCTACGAAGCGGGCGAGACGCCGATAGAAGGCGCGGATCGCGATGCGCTGGTCACGGGGCTGCGCGCCCATGGCCATCGCGACGTGCATGGTCTGGAAAAACCGGGGGATCTGGCGGCACTGGTTCTGGAGACGGCCGGCGAAGGCGATCTGGTGGTCTGTCTGGGGGCGGGCAGCATCAGCGCCTGGGCCCATGAACTGCCGGAACGGATGCGGGCGCTTGCCGGCGGAAGGGGCGGCTCATGAGCGCGGCGGTGCAAAGGAAGACCGGGCTGATGGCGCTGATGCCGCCGGTGCGCGGCGCGCTGATCGCCGATGCCCCCTTGGCGCGGATGACCTGGTTCGGCACCGGCGGATGCGCGGAGGTGCTGTTCCGCCCCGCCGACCGCGACGATCTGGCCGCCTTTCTCGCCGGGCTGGATGCGGATATTCCCGTCACGGTTCTGGGGGCGGGTTCGAACCTGCTGGTGCGCGACGGCGGGGTGCCCGGCGTGGTCGTCCATCTGGGCAAGCCTTTTGCGACCATTGCCTTTGACGGCTGCACCGCCATGGCCGGCGCGGGGGTGCTGGATATCAGCCTGGCGATGGCGGCGGCGCGTCAGGGGATCGCCGGTCTGGAGTTCCTGCGCGGTATCCCCGGCACCATCGGCGGGGCGTTGCGGATGAATGCCGGGGCTTACGGGCGGGAAATCGCCGATGTCCTGATTTCTGCCAAAGCAGTGGATCGCCAGGGGTGCATCCATGAGATCGCGGCAGGCGACATGGGGTTTTCCTATCGCCATTCCGCGGTGGCGGAGGAGTGGATTTTCACCTCTGCCCGTCTGCGCGGGCAGCCCGGGGACAGGCAGGAGATACGCGCGGCCCTGGAACGGATCAATGCCGAGCGCGAGGCGGCCCAGCCCGTCGGCACGCGCACCGGCGGTTCGACCTTCAAGAACCCGCCGGGGGGGAAGGCCTGGCAGCTGATCGACGCCGCCGGCTGCCGGGGGATGCGCCTCGGCGGGGCGCAGGTCTCCGAACAGCACTGCAATTTCCTGATCAATACCGGTACGGCGACGGCCCGCGATCTGGAAGCGTTGGGCGAACGGGTGCGCGCGC
>JALXAG010000139.1 GCA_026992315.1 Sneathiellales bacterium
CGGTTTCCTGCCAGGCCTTCTGCGCCCTGACGGCCGCATCCAGCGCGGTATCGATTTCGGCCGCGCCGGCAAGATCCCGTTCGACATAAATGGAACCGTCGACGGGGCTGATCGTCCTAAGTTTTCCGCTCATCGCTTGTACCCGTTATCTGTGGGCGCGGCATCCCGGGGCGGTGCCGCGCCGCTGGCGAAAGATCCGTTCTGTTCCCCGACCCGGAGGGCAGGTCAGATGATTTCGAAATACCGCTGCAGTTCCCAATCGGTGATGGCCTTGCGGAATTCACGCTCTTCCCATTCGCGGGACTGGGCGTAGTGTTCCACGAAATCCTTGCCGAACAGGGCATTGGCAGCATCCGAGGCGCGCAGCCTGCCGGCCGCTTCCATCAATGTCGCGGGCAGGGAGAGGCTCTCGGGAAATTTCTGATCGTAGGCGTTGCCGACGACCGGTTCGGTCGGCTCGATGGCGTGTTCGATACCCCACAGACCCGAACCGATGGCCGCAGCCAGAGCGATATACGGATTGATGTCGGCCGCTGCAATACGATATTCGACACGCTGCGATTTTTCCCCGCCGAGAATGGCACGCAGCGCGCAGGTGCGGTTCTCGATGCCCCAGGTCGCATCGGTCGGTGCCCAGAAGCCCGGAATCAGGCGTGAATAGCTGTTGACCGTGCAGGCGACCATGGCCAGAAACTCGCCCATGAGCTTCTGCTGACCGCCGATGAAGTGGCGCATCGTGTCAGATATGCCCTGCGGCTTGTCCGGATCGTGGAAGACCGCCCTGCCGTTCCTGTCGCGCAGGGAGATATGGATATGGCCCGACTGTCCCGGCCAGTCCGGCGACCATTTGGCCATGAAGGTGGCCATCCAGCCCCGGCGCTGGGCCATGACCTTGGTGAAGGTCTTGAACAGGGCGGCCTTGTCGGCGGCGGCCAGCGCATCGTCATACATGATGGCCGCTTCCAGCACCCCCGGCCCGGTTTCCGTATGCAGCCCTTCGAGCGGGAAATCCATCCGCTCGCACAGTTCGAGCAGCTCGTGATAATATTCGGCATGGACCGAATTGCGCAGCATCGAATAGCCGAAGAAGCCCGGCGTGATGTTGTTCAGGTCGCGGTAGTTCTTCTCCCGCACCGAATGGGGGGTTTCCTCGAAGAGGAAATATTCGAATTCGCAGGCGGCGCTGGCCGTCAGCCCCATGTCTTCGGCCCGCTGCAGAACCCGGCGCAGCACGCCGCGCGGACAGATTTTTTCCGCCGTGCCGTCGAATTCGCCAAGGAACAGCACCGTCTTTTCTTCGAAGGGGATTTCGCGGCAGGTTTCGGGCAGCAGGCGCACCGGCGCATCCGGATAGGCGGTATGCCAGCCGGTGAAACTGGCGCTGTCATAGAGCTGGTCGTTGGAATCCCAGCCCAGCACCACGTCGCAGAAGCCGAATCCCTTCTCGAGAGCAGAGAGGAACTTGTCCCGCTTCATGTATTTGCCGCGCATGACGCCATCGACATCGAAAATGCCGACCTTGACGTATTCAATACCGCGTTCGTCGATCAGCGCCCGCGCATCATCGGCGGACCTCACCTGTCTCGGGTCCATTAATACCTCCGCCCAAAAATACGGTTACCTGCCCTGCGGCCGGATGAAGGAACGGCCTTCCTGCCGGCAACAGGTGGCCGCAGGAAATTGTCGTTCCGTTTCGATGCAGGTATTCTCTTCATCCTGTCCTCATGCGCAAGGGCCATGAAACGCTCCTGCCGGAACGGCGTTGCGGCCGATGGCCTCATATGCTGACGTCAACCCGTCATGCGGCGATCCCTTCAGGCTTCGGCGAAGCCTTCCGGCAGGCTTCCTCACCTCACGATCATCCGTAATAAATGTTACATTTATCATCATAACAGGCAATTGCGTATTTTTTGTATCAGATATTTCAGGGGGAGAGGAAGAGAGAAAATCGCCGTTCCGCCTTCCGGCGGGACCTTCGGCTTTTTTGAAAGGCGCGGCGGGAAGTGCTGCCCCTTTTCCTGAAAGCCGCGATGTTCTACCTTGCCGGCGGGTGCGGCATGACGGGGGCGATAATGCGCGATTTTCTCTACTGGCTGGCAGCGGCGGCACCGATTGCGACGGTGCTGGTGCTGATGATCCGTTTCAAATGGGGCGGCGCCCGTGCCGGCGCCGCGGGCTGGCTGGTGACCATGGCGGTCGCCTGGGGCGTGTTCGGTGCCGACATGCCGCTTCTGGCCTATGCCCAGGCCAAGGGGGCGCTGCTGACCCTGTATGTGCTTTATATCGTCTGGACGGCGCTGGCCCTGTATTTCGTGACCGAGGAGACGGGCGCCATCAGCACCATTGGCGAGGGGATTCGCCGTCTCAGCCCCGACAAGCCCTTGCAGTTGCTGATTCTGGGTTGGGTCTTTGCGACATTTCTGCGGGGGGTGGCGGGATTCGGCGTTCCCATCGCCGTGGTGGCGCCCTTGCTGCTGGGGCTCGGCTTTTCGCCTGCCATTGCCGTGATTGCTCCGGCAATCGGGCATTCCTGGTCGGTGACGTTCGGCAATATGGCCACATCCTTCGAGGCGCTGACGGCGGTGACCGGGCTGCCCGGCGAATATCTGACCTTCTGGTCGGCGATTCTGCTGGGCGTTTCCGGCTTTCTTTGCGGCGCGGCATTGCTGCATGCCTATGGCGGTTTTGCCGCCATCAGGCGTACATTGATGCCGTTGCTGATCTTCGCCGTTGTCATGGGCGGGGTGCAGTACGCCCTGGCTGTCGGCGGTATCTGGACGCTGGGCGGTTTTTCCGCCGGTCTGGCCGGTCTGGCCGTGGCGGTGCCGCTGGCCCGCCTTTACCGGCGCAGGGAACTGGCTGCACAGGCGCAGGAACGGCGCGAAACCGCAATGCCGCTGGGATGGGCGGTGGCGGCCTATATCGTCTTCATCCTCATCGTTTCGGCCATCACCTTCGTTCCCGGGCTGAAAGCGGTGTTGGGAGCGGTGAAACTGGGCCTCGATTTTCCGGCGGTTTCAACCGCCTTGGGCTGGACGGTGCCGGCGGGGCCGGGGAAGGCCATCAGCCTGTTCGCTCATCCCGGCGCCCAATTGCTTTATACATCGGTTCTCGCCTATCTGCTCTATCGCATCAAAGGCTATTACAAACCCGGCGCCCTGCGGCGTATTGCGATACGCACGGCAAGAAGCGGCGTGCCGACCAGTCTGGGCATGGTGTCCATGGTTGCCTTTGCCGTGGTCATGGACAATGCCGGCATGACGCGCACCCTGGCCGCGGGCATTGCCGGGCTGTTCGATGCCGCCTATCCGCTGTTTTCGCCGGCCATCGGGGCGCTGGGGGCGTTCATGACCGGCAGCACCACCAATTCCAATGTGGTCTTCGGCGTTTTCCAGCGCCAGACGGCGGAACTGATCGGGCTGTCGGTGCCGCTGATTCTGGCGGCGCAGACGACCGGGGCGTCCCTGGGCAGCATGCTGGCGCCGGCCAAGCTGCTGGTCGGCTGTTCGACGGTCGGCCTGTCGGGCAGGGAGGGGCCGGTTCTGGCCACGACCCTGCGCTATGGCGCCGTCATTACCCTGCTGATGGGGGCTGCCGTTACCCTGATCGCCTACACGATTGCGGAGGGCTGAACCGATGAAACGCGCATCGTTGCTGTTGCTGCTGTCACTCTTTTTGCCCTTTGCCCTGTATCTGGCGTTGAATGCCGGGGCGGATCTGGCCGGCGGTCTGTTGTTCGCTGCCCTGGCGGCGGTCATGGCCGTAACCGCCTTGCGGGGCTGACGGCCGACGGGGAAGCATTCAGTCGCCGGCAGCCGGACGGCGGAAGCGGGTGGACAGAACAAGCGTCGAGGTGGTTCGCCGCACGCCGCCAAGGGCGCCGATGCGATCAAGCACCCGGTCCATCTGTTCCAGTGTGCCGGTTTCGATAATGGCGATCAGGTCGAAATCGCCGTTGACGGTCAGGCATTCGACGATCTCGGGCATGTTTTCGAGCGCGCGGACAATGCTCGCGGCCCGCTTGGGGTCGATGCTCAGCATGGCATGGGCACGGACGGTTTCCCCCTTATCCGCCGGGGCGGTGACGATTGTGTAGCCATTGATGATGCCCCGGCGCTCCAGACGGGCAATGCGCTCCTGCACGGAACTGCGCGCCAGGCCGACCTGCCGGGCGATCGCGGCGGCGGGCATGCGGGCGTTGGCGCGCAATATGGCCAGAATTTCCCTGTCCTTGTCATCCATGTTTCAGGCTCGTTCGGCTTGACGGAAACAGGGTATTCATGCCCCAATGGCGGCCGCAGAACAACAGTAAACCCCGCCGTCTGCGGGTGTTCTCCGGAAGGGTTTAAGGAATCCATCATGGCGCAGAGCGGATCCTATTACGAAGCCACGGCCAATCCCCACCGCGAATTCGCTCCCTTGCAGGGGACGCGCGATTGCGATGTCTGTGTTGTCGGTGGCGGCTATATGGGGCTGAGTACGGCGCTCAACCTTGCCGAACGCGGTTACGACACAGTGCTGCTGGAGGCGGAGACGCCGGGATTCGGCGCCTCGGGGCGCAATGGCGGGCAGCTCGGCTCCGGCCAGCGCATGGATCAGGAGGAACTGGAAGAACTGGTGGGCGAGGCGGATGCCCGCATTCTTTGGGACATCGCCGAGGAATCGAAGCGGGAGGTGAAGGAACGCATCGCCCGCCACGATATCGCCTGCGATCTCAAGCCCGGAATCATCACGGCCGGGCACAAACCGGCCCTGGCCCGATGGGCGATGGATTATGCCGAAAAGCTGCAGCGGGACTATGGCTATACGGAGATCCGCCCCGTTACGGCAGAAGAAATGTGTGAAATGCTGGGAAGCAAGGCTTATTTCGGCGGATCGCTCGATATGGGGGCGGCGCATCTGCATCCGCTGAATTTCGCCCTCGGCCTGGCCGATGCGGCGGCGGCGGCCGGGGCCAGCCTGCACAGCCACAGCCGGGTGCTGAAGATAGAGGAAAGCGGCGGCAAGGTGCATCTGCACTGCCGCGACGGCAGGGTCGGCGCCCGCTATGCGGTGCTCGGCTGCAATGGCTATCTCGGCAATCTGGAACCGCGGATCGCGGGGCGGATCATGCCGATCAACAATTTCATTCTGGCCACCGAACCCCTGGGGGCGGAACGGGCCCGGGCGGTGATCCGCGATGACGTTGCCGTGGCCGATACGCGCTTCGTCGTCAATTACTTCCGCCTTTCCGCCGACGGGCGGCTGCTGTTCGGCGGCGGGGAAAACTACCGTTCCGGCTTTCCGCCCGATCTGAAGGGATTCGTGCGCCGCTACATGCTGAAGATTTATCCCGATCTGGCCGATGTCGCCATCGACTATGCCTGGGGCGGCACGCTGGGGGTGACGATGAAGCGCATGCCTCATATGGGGCGGCTGGGCAATCTCTTCTTCGCCCAGGGGTTTTCCGGCCATGGCGTCGGCATGGCAACCATGGCCGGCAAGCTGATTGCCGAGGCATTGAGCGGCACCGCCGAACGTTTCGATGTCATGGCCCGCGTTCCCGCACCGCGCTTTCCCGGCGGCCGCTTCCTGCGCTGGCCGGGGCTGGTGCTGGGCATGATGTATTATTCCCTGCGCGACCGCCTATAGGCCGCGTGGGTCTTCGCCCCGACCTAGTTGGTTTCGCTGTCGTCGCGGTTGTAGATATCCTCCAGGCGGACGATATCGTCCTCGCCGAGATAGCTGCCCGACTGCACCTCGATGATATCCAGATCGACCTTGCCGGGATTTTCCAGCTGGTGGCGGGTGCCGATCGGAATATAGGTGCTTTCGTTTTCCGACAGCAGCATTTCTTCCTCGCCGCGGATGACGCGGGCGGTGCCGGATACGACGATCCAGTGTTCGGCGCGATGATGGTGCAGTTGCAGGCTGAGCCGCGCCCCGGGCTTGACCATCAGATGCTTGACCTGGAAACGGTCGCCGATATCGATGGTTTCGTAATAGCCCCATGGCCGGTAATGGCGGGTATGGCTGCTCTGCTCGATCCGGTTGTCGGCCTTCAGCCGGGCGACGACGGATTTGACACGTTCGGTTTTCCCTCTCGGGGCGATAAGAATGGCATCCCGGGTCTGGATCACGGCGATATCGTCGATATCGACGGCGGCGATCAGCGCATCCTCGCTGCGCAGATAGCTGTTGGCGACCCCCTCGGCGATGACGTCGCCGAGGATGACATTGCCGTTTTCGTCCTTCTCGCCGATTTCCCACAAGGCATCCCAGGCGCCGACATCGTTCCAGCCGATATTGACGGGGATGACGGCGGCGCGGTCGGTCTTCTCCATGACCGCGTAATCGATGGAGATGTCCCGCGCCCGGCTGAAGGCATCGGCGTTCAGCCGGCAGAAATCGAGGTCGCGTTCCGCCCCTTCCAGCGATTCGCGGCAGGCCTGCAGGGTTTCCGGGTCGTGGCGGGCCAGTTCATCGATATAGGCCCTGGCGGAAAAGACGAATATGCCTGCATTCCAGCTATAGCCGCCATCGGCGAGATAGTGCCGTGCCGTTTCCTCATCCGGCTTTTCGACGAAGCGATCCACCTTCCAGGCCTGTTCATCGATGGCATCGCCACGGCGGATATAGCCATATCCCGTATGAGGGCGGGTCGGTTCAATGCCGAAAGTGACCAGATATCCCTGCCGGGCCAGGCCGGCGGCATGGTGGATCGCCCTGGCGAAGCCGTCGGAATCGGCGATGGCATGATCGGCGGGCAGAACCGCCAGCACCCCTTCCGGATCCTGCTTTTGGATGGCCAGCGCCGCGACGGCGACGGCAGGGGCGGTATTGCGCCCGACGGGTTCGAGAACGATGTCTGCCGGCTCGACGGCAATGGCCCGTAGCTGTTCTGCAATGATGAAACGGTGATCGCTGTTGCAGATGACCAGAGGCGCGGCAATGCCGGGGCGTCCTGCCAGCCGCCGTGCCGTTTCCTGCAGCAGGCTGTTGTCGCTGACAAGCGGCAGAAGCTGTTTGGGATACAGGGAACGCGAAACCGGCCACAGGCGGGTGCCCGATCCGCCGGAAAGAATGACTGGATGAATATTGCACGTACCCATTTTGACCCCTTGGTTTTTCTGTCCGCTATTGCAGCCAGGGCTATTATTGCCATCTGAAATGAATAAAACATTAGGGCAGACCCCCCAAGACAGCCGGATGATGGCAGCATGTTCCGGCCCGTGCAAGAAGAACGGCATTATTGCCGGATTCCCGGTGTTTTTCCGGCACGCTGTCATGACAAAGAGGTGGTTACGCTCCCGGATGGCAGGAAGATGTGATGAAGCGCACGGGTTTGTCAGCCGAAGTTCGTTTCAGCCGGTGCCATGAAGCGGCTTTTTCATGACCGCCCCGCGGAAGGTTGCGCCCTGGCGGGCGGGCTGTTAGGGTCCGGGCCCTGAGGTCCGGACTCATGGCGGATAAACGGGCGGAAATGACGAAAAAAGCGCTGATTACCGGGGTGACCGGGCAGGACGGGGCCTATCTGGCGGAATTGTTGCTGGACAAGGGCTATGAGGTGCATGGGCTGAAGCGGCGCTCCTCTTCCTTCAATACCGGGCGTGTCGATCATCTTTATGCGGATCCGCACGAGCACGACACCCGTTTCTTCATGCATTACGGCGATCTGACGGACAGCACCAACCTGATCCGCATCGTTCAGGAAGTGCAGCCCGACGAGATCTACAATCTGGCGGCGCAGAGCCATGTTCAGGTCTCTTTCGAAACGCCCGAATACACGGCCAATGCCGATGGGATCGGCACGCTGCGTCTGCTGGAGGCGATCCGTATCCTCGATATGTCCGGGCGGGTGCGTTTCTATCAGGCCTCGACATCCGAACTCTACGGCAATGCTCCGGCGCCACAGGATGAAAATACCCCCTTTCAGCCGCGTAGCCCCTATGCCGCGGCCAAGCTTTATGCCTACTGGATCACCGTAAACTACCGCGAAGCATACGGGATACATGCCTCCAACGGCATCCTGTTCAACCATGAAAGCCCGATCCGCGGCGAAACCTTCGTTACCCGCAAGATCACCCGCGCGGTGGCGGCCATCGAACTGGGGCTGCAGAAATGCCTTTATCTGGGCAATCTCGATGCCCGCCGCGACTGGGGGCATGCCCGCGATTACGTCGAAGGCATGTGGCGGATTCTGCAGCAGGAAGATCCCGGCGATTATGTATTGGCGACGGGCGAAACCCATACGGTGCGCGAATTCGTCGAACGGGCTTTTGCCGAAATCGGCCGGAAAATCGAATGGCAGGGTACGGGTGTCGATGAAGTCGGCATCGATGCCGGCAGCGGGCGCACCCTGGTGGCGATCGATCCGCGTTACTTCCGCCCGACGGAGGTGGATCTGCTGCTCGGCAACCCGCAGAAGGCCCATCGGGAACTGGGCTGGCAGGCGCGGATGAGCTTTGCCGATCTGGTGCGCGATATGGTGCGGGCCGATCTGGTGATGGTGAAGGCCGAAGCGGCCACCCTGCATCGCGCCGACAAGCCGGTGCAAAGGCAGCGGGGGGGCTGAAGGTGGCGGAAGAACTCTATCCTCTGGCGGGCAAGCGGATTTGGGTGGCCGGGCATCGCGGCATGGTCGGCTCGGCCCTGGTGCGGAGGCTGGAACGCGAGGACTGCACGGTCCTGACGGCTGGCCGGGAGGAAGTCGATCTCCTGCGCCAGGCCGCGGTCGAACAATGGCTGGCCGCATCCCGCCCGGATGCGGTTCTGGTGGCGGCGGCACGTGTTGGCGGCATACTGGCCAACGATACCCGCCCGGCTGAATTTCTCTACGAAAACCTGGCAATCGAGACCAACATCATACATGCCGCCTGGCGCTCGGGGGTGGAGAAGCTGGTCTTTCTCGGCTCCTCCTGCATCTATCCGCGCGAGGCGCCGCAGCCTCTGAAGGAGGAGGCGCTGCTGAGCGGACCGCTGGAGCCGACGAATGAATGGTATGCCATTGCCAAAATCGCCGGCATCAAGATGTGCGCGGCCTATCGTCGCCAATATGGTTGCGATTTCATTTCGGCGATGCCGACCAATCTCTACGGCCCCGGCGATAATTTCGATCCGCTGCATTCTCATGTATTGCCGGCGCTGATGGCGAAAATCGACACTGCCCGGCGCGAGGGCCGTGAAACGGTGGAGATCTGGGGTTCCGGACGGCCGCGGCGGGAATTCCTGCATGTCGACGATCTGGCCGATGCCGTGATTTTTCTGCTGCGTTGTTATTCGGACGAAGGGCATGTCAATGTCGGCACGGGACAGGATATAGCCATTGGCGAACTGGCCGGGTTGCTGGCCGATGTGATCGGCTATGAGGGCCGCTTCGTCTATGATGACAGCAAGCCGGACGGAATGATGCGCAAACTGCTCGACGTTTCGAAAATCACGGCCCTGGGCTGGCAGCCCCGCTTCGGTCTGCGCGAAGGGGTGGAGGATGCCTATCGCTGGTATCTTGCCAACCGCGACCGTGCCCGCGGCCTTGCGGCGGGGGCTGGGTCGTGACGTCCGCCTGCCGCCTTTATCTGATCACGCCGCCGCGCATTGACGATCCGGCGCGGTTCGCCGCGCTTCTTGCCGATGTGTTCGATGCCGGCGATGTCGCCTGCCTGCAATTGCGCCTCAAAGGGGCGACGGACGAGGATATCCTGCACGCCGGCGAGGTGCTGATGCCCGTCTGCCATGAACGGGATGTCGCCTTTCTGCTCAACGACCGGCCCGATCTGGCAGCGGCGCTGGGGGCCGATGGCGTGCATGTCGGTCAGGAGGATATGCCCTATGCGCAGGCCCGCCGGATCATGGGGGCTGAGGCCATGATCGGCGTCACCTGTCATGATTCCCGTCATCTCGCCATCACGGCGGCGGAGGAGGGGGCCGATTACGTCGCCTTCGGCGCGTTCTATCCTACCGCAACCAAGCAGGCCAGAACCCGTGCCGATACGGATCTGTTGTCCTGGTGGTCGGCGCTGATGGAGGTGCCGGTCGTGGCCATCGGCGGCATCACTGTTGCCAACTGCGCGCCGCTGGTGCGTGCAGGGGCGGATTTTCTGGCGGTTTGCGGCGGGGTCTGGGATTATGCAGACGGCCCGGCGGCGGCGGTGCGCGATTTCAACCGCGCCATCGGCAATGCCGCTGCAGACATGTCCCGGATTTAAGCGCCGGCGCGCTTGGCCATTTCCCAACCCATTTCCGCCAATGGCGTTACGTGGCGGGCCATTTCCTCGGCCTGGGCGCTGGCCGCGGTGCCATCGCGCACCCGTCCGGCAATACCCTGCAGGATCGCTGCCAGCCGGAACAGGTTATAGGCCAGATAAAATTCCCAATTGTCGATACCTTCCCGCCCGGTGCGGCGGCAGTAAGCGGCGATATATTCGCTTTCGCTCGGAATGTTCAGCGCCGCCAGATCCAGCCCGCCGATGCCGCGGAACACGCCGGAGGGGATATGCCAGGACAGGCAATGATAGGAGAAGTCGCCGAGCGGATGGCCAAGGGTGGAAAGCTCCCAGTCCAGAATGGCGAGAATGCGCGGTTCGCGGGGGTGAAAAATCAGGTTGTCGAGGCGGAAGTCGCCATGAACGATGCTGGTTTCGTCGCCGGGGGGAATATTCTCCGGCAGCCATTCCATCAGCCGGTCGGCTGCCTCGATCTTTTCGGTTTCCGAAGCACGGTATTGCTTTGACCATCGGCTGATCTGGCGGGCGAAGTAATTGCCCGGCTTGCCGAAATCCTCCAGCCCCAGCGCCTTGTAATCCAGCATGTGCAGCCGGGCGATGACATCGTTCATCGCATCGTATATGGCCGGGCGTTCCTCGCGGGACAGTTCCGGCAGGCTCTGATCCCAGAAGATGCGCCCCTCGATGAAATCCATGACATAGAAGCTGGTGCCGATGACCTCGTCGTCCTCGCACAGCAGATGTACGGGGGCAACGGGCATGCCTGCCTCGCCAAGCGCCGAAAGCACGCGATATTCCCGATCCACCGCATGGGCCGAGGGCAGCAGCTTGCCCGGCGGCTTGCGGCGCAGAACGTATTTCTTCGCCGGGGTCGTAAGCAAATAGGTGGGGTTGGACTGCCCGCCCCTGAACTGACGCACCTCAAGAGGGCCCTTGAAACCGTCCAGATGCCGGTTGAGATAATCTTCCAGCCGGGCAATGTCGAAGCGATGCTGCTGGCGGATCTCGGTCGTGCCGGTGAAGGCGGTGTTGTTATCCGTCATGCTTTTCCCCCTTGTGAGCCTGCAACCGGCTGGTTTCGTCGTTTATGCGCCGGTTTTTTCGCGCGCCACGGCCCGCCAGCCGATATCGGACCGGCAGAAACCCTCGGGCCAGTCGATGGCGGCAACGGCGCGGTAGGCCTGCGCCTGAGCCGCCGTCACGTTTCTGCCCAGTGCGGTAACGCCCAGCACCCGGCCGCCATTGGCGAGAATTTTATCACCCTCGCGCCGGGTGCCGGCGTGAAAGATCGTCACACCCTCGATTGCCGCTGCGGCATCGAGGCCGCGAATCTCGCTGCCCTTGTCGTAGGTGCCGGGATAGCCCCTTGCCGCCATGACCACAACCAATGCCGTTTCAGGGCGCCAGCGGGGGGTAGCCTTGTCCAGCGTGCCGTTGCGGCAGGCAAGCAGAAGGTCCAGCAGGTCGCTGTCGAGGCGTGCCATCAGCACCTGGCATTCCGGATCGCCGAAACGGACATTGTATTCGAGGATTTTCGGCCCTTCCGCCGTGATCATCAGCCCGGCATAGAGAACCCCCCTGAAGGGGCGGCCTTCGGCCTTCATGCCCTGAACCGTGGGGCGGATGATGGTTTCGAGGATTTCCCGCTCCAGCGACGGGGTGATGATCGGTGCCGGCGAATAGGCGCCCATGCCGCCGGTATTGGGGCCGGTATCGCCATCGCCGACCGCCTTGTGATCCTGGGCCGTGGCCAGGGGCAGGATGTGTTCCCCGTCCGTCAGCACGAAATAGCTGGCTTCTTCGCCGGTAAGGAATTCCTCGATCACCAGTTCGGCCCCGGCATCGCCGAAGCGGCCGGAGAGCATGTCATCGACCGCGGCTTCCGCTTCCTCGACCGTTCGGGCGATGACAACGCCCTTGCCGGCGGCCAGGCCATCGGCCTTGATCACGATCGGGGCGCCTTTTTCGCGCAGGAAGGCCTTGGCGGTTTCTGCATCGCTGAAGCGGCCATAGGCCGCAGTCGGGATATTGTATTTGGCGAACAGATCCTTGCTGAAGCCTTTGGATCCTTCCAGTGCGGCGGCTGCCGCCGAGGGGCCGAAGGCCGGAATGCCTTCGCCTTCCAGATGATCGGTCAGCCCGGCGCAGAGCGGCGCTTCAGGGCCGATCACGACCAGGCCGATATCGCGATCGCGGCAAAAAGCGCTGCAGGCCGGGAAATCCATTCCGTCGAGAGGAACGTTTTCCGCCACATCGCCGGTGCCGCCGTTGCCGGGGGCGCAATAGAGCTTGCCGATATCCCGCGCGCGGGATAACGCCCAGCACAGCGCATGTTCGCGCCCGCCCGAACCGATGACCAGAACATTGATTGCCATGTTTCCTATGCCTTCCGCTTGTCTTCCGGCCCCGCGGCCTGTATCTGCGCTTCGGCGCGGCCCGTGCGCCACAGGGCGCAAGACGGCTTTCCCCGTGCGGGTTTCCTTGTATCATAGGGCGGCATCAAGGCAAGAAGGCAGATGACGGAACACGAAGCGGATAATCTTTTCAGCACGGCCCCGCCCGCCCGCGGCAGCAACGATCCGGCCTATTCGGTCAGCGAGATATCGGGGCGGCTGAAACGCGTGGTCGAGGACCAGTTCTCCCATGTCCGGGTACGCGGGGAGATCAGCGGCTATAAACGCGCCGCCTCCGGCCATGTCTATCTGACGCTGAAGGACGACAAGGCGGTGCTGGACGGGGTGTGCTGGCGCGGCGTGGCGGCACGGCTGAACTTCAAGCCCGAAGACGGGATGGAGGTGATCTGCACCGGCAAGCTGACCACCTATGCCGGACGCTCGAAATACCAGATCGTCATCGAGAGGATGGAGCCGGCGGGCATCGGCGCCCTGCTGGCGCAGCTGGAGCGCCGCCGCAAGGCCCTGGCGGCGGAGGGGCTGTTCGATGCCGCGCGCAAGCGCCCGCTGCCTTTTCTGCCCCGTGTCATCGGTGTGGTCACATCGCCGACAGGGGCGGTGATTCGCGATATTCTCCATCGCCTTGCCGACCGGTTTCCCCGTCATGTGCTGCTTTATCCCGTGCCTGTGCAGGGCGAGGGGGCGGCGGAAAAGATCGCCGCGGCCATCCATGCCTTCAACCGGCTGGAAGATGGCGGCCCGGTGCCGAAACCCGATCTGATCATTGTCGCCCGCGGCGGCGGCAGCCTCGAGGATCTCTGGGCCTTCAACGAGGAAATCGTCGTTCGTGCCGCCGCCGATTCGCGTATTCCGCTGATTTCCGCCGTGGGTCATGAAACCGACACGACGCTGATCGATTACGCCGCCGACCGCCGGGCGCCGACGCCGACGGCGGCTGCCGAAATCGCCGTGCCGGTACGTGGCGAACTGATCGCCCGTCTCAAGGAACTGGATCGGCGCCTTTATCAGGCAATCCGCAGCCGCCATGGCCGCGCGCGGGAACGGCTGGAGGGCATCGCCCGTGGGCTGCGCGATCCACGCCTGCGCCTGATGCAGCTTTCCCAGCGTCTCGACGATCTCGATGCCATGCTGCGGCGCTTTTTCCTGAGCGGGGCCGAACGGGCGCGGCAGCGCTTCGACAATCTGGCCGCGCGGCTGAGCAGCCGCCCCCTGGCCATGAACATCGCCCGTCAGCGCCAGGGCCTCGATCTTGCCGCGACGGCGCTGGATAAGGAAATGAGGCGTTCGCTTGTCGCCGCCGGCGACCGGCTTGCCGGGCTGGAACGGTTGCTGGAAGGCTATTCCTACCGCAGCACTTTGAAACGCGGCTTCACGGTGATCTGGCAGGAGGGGCGTGCCGTGCCCCGCCGCGCCGGCCTGGCGGCGGATCGTCCCTTCGAGGTCGAATTCGCCGATGGCCGCCTTGACGCAATACCGGCGGGTGCGGATGGTGGGGCGGGCAGAAAGCCGCCGCAACGTGTTCGGCGGAAACCGGCCGGCGGCGGTGACGGTTCGCAGGGCAGTCTTTTTTAGGGGTGGCGGGAGGAAGGATTTGGCGGCATGCGGATGATAATGGCGGCGGCATGTGCCTGGATGCTGATCCTGACGGCATTTTCGTATCCGGCCCTGGCGGCGGGTCCCCTGCTACTGGAAGGGGACTTCACCCAGGGCGGGCTGGTCACGGGCAGGGCGCCGGGGGCGCGAAAAGTGCTGGTCGACGGGCGGAGCATCCGCATCGGTCCCGGCGGGGTGTTCGTATTCGGTTTCGGGCGCGATTTCGGCCCCCGCAGCGAGGTGGTGGTGGAATACGGCGATGGCAGCCGCAAGAGGCGCATCGTCAATGTACAAAAGCGCCGCTACAAAACCCAGCGCATCGACGGCCTTGAGCCTGCCAAGGTGACGCCGCCGAAAAAGGTCTATGAACGCATCCGGGCGGAAAATGCCCGCATTGCCGCGGTGCGGGCGCTGGATACGCCGGAGGCCTTGTTCCTCAGCGGCTGGCAATGGCCGGTGAAGGGGCCGATCTCAGGCGTGTTCGGCAGTCAGCGTATTCTCAACGGCAAGCCGAAGCGTCCGCATTACGGCCTCGATATCGCCGCCCCTGCAGGCTCGCCGGTGGTGGCGCCTGCCGATGGTATCGTCCGCCTGGCGGAGAAGGATCTGTATTACACGGGGGGCACGGTCATGCTGGATCATGGTTTCGGCATCACCAGTGTTTATTCGCATATGCAGACCGTGACGGTGCAGGTCGGTCAGCGCCTGCGCAGGGGGGAGCAACTCGGCACCGTCGGGGCGACCGGTCGGGTGACCGGGCCGCATCTCGACTGGCGGGTCAACTGGTTTGGGGAGCGCCTCGACCCCGCTTTTCTGATCGGGCTGAAAACGCAGTAAGGGTGCCGGTATCGTAAGGGTGCCGGTATGGGGGCTTTATCCTTTCCTTTTGAACTGTAGCTCCTCGTGGATTTCATCCAGTGCCAGGGCGAAGGAATCGAACATGGCATCGATTTCTTCTTCCGTAATGATCAGCGGCGGACAGAAGGCGATCGAATCGCCGAGCGCCCTGTGCAGCAGGCCATGGCGCTGGCTGGCGGCAACGACCCGGGCGCCGATGCCTTCGGCGGGATCGAAGGGGCGGCGGCTGTCCTTATCCGCCACCAGTTCGACCGCGCCGATAAGGCCGATGCCGCGCACCTCCCCGACCAGCGGGTGATCGGCGAATGCCCGCAGGCGCTGCTGAAAACGGGGCATGACCGCCCGCACATGGCCCAGCAGATCGCGTTCCTCCATCAGCGATAGGGTGCGCAAGGCGACAGCGGCGGCGGTGGGGTGGCCGGAATAGGTGAAGCCGTGACCGAACAGGCCGAGCCTGCGGCTCTGATCGACGAAGGCCTGGTACATCTTCTCCGGCAGCAGAACGGCCGCGATCGGCATATAGGCCGATGAAAGCTGCTTGGCGCAGGTCAGAATGTCGGGGCGGATGTCGAAGCTGTCGCAGCCCCACATATTGCCGGTGCGTCCGAAGCCGCAGATCACTTCATCGGCGACCAGCAGAATATCGTATTTGTCCAGCACCTTGCGGATCGCCGGGAAATAACCTTCGGGCGGCAGAATGACCCCGCCTGCCCCCATGACCGGTTCGGCGAAAAAGGCGGCGACGGTCTCAGGCCCTTCCTCCAGAATCAGTTCTTCCAGCTCCGCGGCCAGGCGGGCGGTGAATTCCGCCTCGCTTTCGCCCGCCCTGGCGTTGCGGTAGTAATGCGGGCTGCCGGTGCGCAGGATGCGGCCGACGGGCAGGTCGAAATCGTTCTGCACCACCGGCAGGCCGGTCAGGCTGCCGGCCATGACGGTGACGCCGTGATAGGCGCGTTCGCGGGCGATGATCTTCTTCTTTTCCGGCTTGCCACGGGCATTGTTGTAATACCAGACCAGCTTGACCACCGTGTCATTGGCTTCCGAACCCGAATTGGTGAAGAAGACATGGGAGAATTCGCCCGGCGCGATGGCCTTCAGCCTTTCGGCCAGCTCGATACTGGGGGGGGAGGATTTGTGCCCGAAGCCATGATAATAGGGCAGGCGGCGCATCTGATCGACGGCCGCCTTTATCAGCTCTTCCTCGCCGAAGCCGAAGGAGGCGCACCACAGACCGGCCAGCCCCTCGATATAGCGCCGCCCGGCGGTGTCGTAGACATGAACGCCCTGCCCGCGATCGACGATCAGGGGGCCGGTTTCCTCATGCAGGGCCAGGTTGGTGAAGGGATGCAGCAGGCTGGCGATGTCGCGCGCGCCCTGATTGTCGATATTTCCGCCCATGGTCGCCTTCCGTCGATCGATGACCTATCATCCTTCTGCCCGGGGCAGCAGTTGCGCCGACTGTAGCAGGGGGAAGGATGAAAACGGAACAGAAAACGACGGAAGCGCCGGATGGCGCGGTATTGGCGTGGCGTCTGTGGCGGCCCGAAGGCGGGCAGGTGCGGGGCGTGATGCAGATATGTCATGGCATGGCCGAACATGGCGGGCGCTATGAACGCCTGGCCCGCCGCCTGATCGCCGATGGTTTCGCCGTGGCGGCGGCGGATATGCGCGGCCATGGCCTGACAGCCGGTCCCCGGGGGCATCTGGCAGACCGGGACGGCTGGCGCCTTGCGGTGGATGATGTTGCGCTTCTGGCCGGAGAGCTGAACCGTGAATTTCCCTCATTGCCGCTATTCCTGTTCGGACATTCCATGGGATCGTTCATTGTTCAGGATGCCCTAACCTCTCATGCGGGGCGCTGGCGGGGGGCGATACTTTCCGCCACCAGCGGCAGGCCGCCCGCCCTTGCGGTCTTGGGCCGGCTGCTGGCGCGGTTCGAACGGATGCGCCTTGGCCCGCGCGGGACAAGCGCCCTGATGCGGCGGATGAGCTTCGATGATTTCAACCGCGCCTTTCGGCCCAACCGCACGGCTTTCGACTGGTTGTCCCGCGATGAGGCGGAGGTCGATGCCTATATCGCCGATCCGTTCTGCGGCTTCGACTGCACCGTTCAGCTGTGGATCGACATGCTCGATGCCCTGGGAGGGTTGAGCCGCCCGGAACGTCTCGCCATGCTGGCAAACGATCTGCCGGTGCTGCTGATTGCGGGAAGCCGCGATCCGGTATCGGCGGGCGGGCGGGGCACCCGGACCCTGGCCGACGCCTATCGCAAGGCGGGGCTGGACGATGTGACGGTGAAAATCTACGATGGCGGCCGTCATGAATTACTGAATGAAACCAACCGGGAAGAGGTGATGGCCGATATCGCCCATTGGTGCGGGACGCATTTGTGAGCTTTTCGCTCCCGCCGTACCGGTAAGGAATAAAGACCTGCAATGACGGGCCACGGGATGTGCAGCCTTAAGGGAGAATAAGATGCTGAAGGGACTGATTCAGGAACGGCCGCTGCTGATTTCCTCATTGATCGATTTCGCTGCCGATTATCATGGCGATACGGAAATCGTCAGCCGGACGATCGAGGGACCGATACATCGCTATACCTATGCCGATGCCCGCTTGCGGGCCAAGAAGCTGGCGCAGGCGCTGATCGGCAAGCTGGGTGTGGAACCGGGCGATCGCATCGGTACCCTGGCCTGGAACGGCTACCGGCATTTCGAGATCTGGTATGCGGTCTCCGGCATGGGGGCCGTGTGCCACACCATCAATCCCCGTCTGTTTCCGGAGCAGATCGCCTATATCGTCAATCATGCCGAGGACAAGTATCTTTTCGTCGATCTGACCTTCGTGCCGCTGCTGGAAGCGCTGGCCCCGTCCCTTTCTTCGGTCAGGGGTTATGTCATCATGACCGACGAAGCCCATATGCCGGAGACCACTCTGGCGAACGCCATCTGCTATGAAACCCTGATTGCCGATTGCGACGGCGATTACGTCTGGCCCGAATTCGATGAAATGACGGCTTCCTCCCTTTGCTATACCTCGGGCACCACCGGCAACCCGAAGGGCGTGCTTTATGCCCATCGTTCGACGGTGCTGCACAGTTTCTGCGTCTGTTCGGTCGACGGGCTGGGGCTGGGCAGCCACGATACGCTGATGCCCGTGGTGCCGATGTTCCACGCCAATGCCTGGGGCACGCCCTATGCGGCGGCGATGTGCGGGGCCAAGATCGTGTTTCCCGGCGCGGCGATGGACGGGGCCTCGATCTACGAACTGCTCGATACCGAGGGGGTGACCCTGACCGCGGCGGTGCCGACGGTATGGCTGATGCTGATGCAGCATCTGGCCAGGAACGATCAACTGACCCTCGATGCCCTGGAAAAGGTCGTCATCGGCGGTTCGGCGGCACCGCAATCGATGATCGAACTGTTCGAAACCCGTTACGATACCCGTGTCATCCATGCCTGGGGCATGACGGAGATGAGCCCGCTCGGCACCACCGGCAATCTCAAGGCCAAGCACAAGGACCTGTCCTTTGAGGAGAAAATCGCCGTTCAGGTCAAGCAGGGGCGGGCGGTCTACGGTGTCGAAATGAAGATCACCGATGACGAGGGTAACGAGCTGCCGCGCGATGGCAAAACCTTCGGTCACCTGATGGTGCGCGGCCCGTGGATCACCAGCGGTTATTTCAAGGGCGATGGCGGCAATGTGCTGGATGAGGACGGCTTCTTCGATACCGGCGATGTCGCGACCCTGGATCCGGACGGTTACATGCAGATCACCGACCGGGCCAAGGATGTGATCAAATCGGGCGGCGAATGGATCAGCTCGATCGATCTGGAAAATGCCGCGGTCGATCATCCGGAGGTGGCCGAGGCGGCGGTGATCGGTGTCAAACACCCGAAATGGGACGAACGGCCCCTGCTGCTGGTGGTCCGCACCGAAGGCTCAACGGTGGATGCGGAAGCCATTCTCGATCATCTCAGATCGCGCGTTGCCAAATGGTGGCTCCCTGACGATGTGGTTTTTGTCGACGAACTGCCGCATACGGCAACCGGCAAGCTGCTGAAAACCAAGCTGCGCGATGAATACGGCGATTATCTGATGCAGCGCCAAGCCGGCTGAAAGCCATTTAACATGCAATGATTATGACGGCGGGTCGCCGGCGGGATGCGGAGGCATTCCGCCAGTGCCTTCGGGCAGCCCGATCTTGTTGCCGCTGCTTTTTGACGATAAGCTGGCTGCAATTATAAGTTTAGAAACGGCAGAGGGGCAGGATGCGGCTTTTATCCATGCGCAGTACCCTTATCGAGAGGCAGGATCAGGAAACATTTTGGCAGAATCTTGTTTCTTTGTGGGATGAACTGCGCGGGGAGGATCGGGCAATGCCGGCCCGCAGCGATTTTACCCCGGAACGCTTCCGTTCCTATCTCGGCCGTCTGTGTTTTATCGAGGTTTCCTGTGACGGGAATGGCCAAGCCGCTTTCGTTTACCGTGTTGCCGGCACGCATGTGGCCGAGCAGACGGGCCTCGAGATGACGGGCAAGGACCTGAGCAACATTTCTCCCAAAATGTATCGGGAGGGGGTGCGCGCGGATTTTATGGAAGTCGTCGAGAAAAAAATTCCGATCCTGAAAGAAATAATATTGGTCAGCGACGAAGAAAAAGTATCGTATCAGCGCATGACATTGCCTTTTTCAGACGATGGAACGCAGGTTACATATCTTCTTACTTGCGCTAAAGGAATAAGACCTATCGCAGATTTTCTTGAAAAACTTCACCTTTCTGAGGCGTGACTTTGCAGTTTTGCTGTTTGCCTTTATAAAAAAGCTTTCATCGTAGTAGATGCCCATGCGGTGTAGGGCTGGGGGGAGATGCTTTGATTGCCATAACGAGCCGGGTGATCGATGACTGGCAGGAGGACGATTTCTGGACGGATGTTCATGCCCGTTGGCTGAAGCTGGCTGCGGGCCGGAATATGCCTGAAAGGCAGGACTTCAGGCCGGAGGAATTTTCGCCCTATCTCGGCTGGTTGTCCTTCATTTCGGTCCTGCGTGAGGGCGATGGCCGGTACGATTTTCATTTCCGGGTCGGCGGGACGGAGATTGTTTTATCCCTCGGTTATGAGATGACCGGAAAAAGCATCGATGCGATCGAACCGCCGCCCTATAGAGAGGAAATCCGCAAACATTACATGGCGGTGGTGGAGAAGGCAGCGCCAATGCTTTTCGACCTTACCCTTACGGAAACTGGCGCTCCGGTCGGCAGCGGCAAGCCTGTTTCCTACCAACGGATGAGCCTTCCCTTCGGCACGAATGATGAGGGTGTGACACATCTGCTGAATTGCAGCCGCGGCATGCCGGAAATTGGGGAAATCCTGCGCCGCTGCACGCAGGGTTAGCGCTGCCTTCCCTTATCAGGCCAGCCCCTCGAACCGGGTTCGTATTATTTCCGATATTTCCTGAAGGCGTCGGTCAGGGTGTAAGCCCCGTGGTTTTCGTCCACCAGGCCTTCCTGTTGCAGTTTGCGCAGATGGGCCAGGACCGATCGTTCCGCCGCCGGGTGCATCATCCTGGGCAGATCCGGGTAGGCGGCTTCCACCATCGCCGGGATTGCCGATATTCCCTGCCCCAGCAGGTCGAGCAATTGTGCCTCCCGCTGCAGGCGGTGCTGGCGCAGGGCGCGAATGTGCTCATGGGCATTTTCTATGGGTGCGCCATGTGTCGGGTAATAGAGGCTTTCGGGCCGCGCCTCCAGCTTGTCGAGGGATTGCATATAGGCGGCCATGTCGCCGTCGGGCGGGGAAACGATGGTGGTCGACCAACCCATGACATGATCGCCCGGAAACAGGATATTCCGCTCAGCCCAGGCAAAGCACAAATGCGTGGCAGTGTGCCCCGGCGTATGTACGGCCTCCAGCGCCCAGCCCGGCCCCTCGATGCGGTCGCCGTCCTGCAGAATGCGGTCCGGGCAATAGCCGATGTCGTGCTCTTCTTCATGCGAGGGGCCGATGGCGGCCGGGGCCGGCGCGCAGCCCAGAACGATGGCATCCGTATGTTTTTTCAGCGGTACTGCCAGCGGCGCATGATCGCCATGGGTGTGCGTGACGAAGATATGGGTGATCCGCTCCCCCTTTGTGGCGGCGAGAATGGCGGCGAGGTGATCGTCGAGCAGCGGGCCGGGATCGATGATCGCAACCTCGCCCCGGCCGATGATATAGGTGCCGGTGCCATGAAAGGTGAAGGGGCCGGGATTGCGGGCAATGACCCGGCGCAGGCCGGGGGCGAGTTCGTCGGCCTCGCCATAGGTGAAATCCAATTCGCGGTTGAATTTCATTGCCGGGGTTCCTGTGCGGTGATCTGTTTCATGGTGCGCAAACGTGGTAAAGCTTCCATCCGGTCGATCCAGCGCCGGATGGCGGGATAGGGGCTGAGGGAAAAGCCGCCTTCATCGGCTACATGCGTATAGGCGAACAGGGCGATATCGGCGATGCCGGGTGCATCTCCGGTAAAGAAGTCATGGGTTTGCAAATGGCTCTCCATGACCTTCAGCGCCGCTTCCCCGCCACTGCGGCGGTCGGCTATTTCCCGGGCGAAGCGATCCGCCTGGCCGAGCAGGGTGATCCAGTAGCGCGATGTGGCGATGAACGGTTCGTGGCTGTATTGTTCGAAGAACATCCATTGCAGCATGCGCGCCCGTTCAAGGCGTCCTTCGGGAATCCAGCTGCTGCCTTCGGCAAGGTAAAAGAGGATGGCATTGGATTCGCAAAGATAATCGCCGTCCGGGGTTTGCAAAACCGGAATGCGCCCGTTGGGATTTTTCGCCAGAAATTCCGGCTGGCGGCTTTCCCCCTTGAAGATATCGATAAACTGCCATTGGTGAGGGATTTCCAGCAGATCCATCAGCGCCTTTATCTTGTAGCAGTTACCGGAACGAAGATCGCCATAGACGGTGTACATGAAATATCTCTTCTGGTCGTTTTTAGGACCCGGTTCTTAAAAAAAGGGGCGAAAAATCATCGCCCCGGAAGGTCATGACGATGAAATTTCAGAAAGGGTATTTGCAAAATGCATAATTAACCGGGACCTCACTTCGATGTTCCGATCCTAACCATTCGCTTCCGCATTGTAAATTGACCCGGCTTTACGGGCATGGTTATACTGCCGAACGTCCGTTAGGGAGATCCCTGCACAAAAATAACGACAGCAGGGAGCGGGAGATTCAGGGGAGGCCGCGCTGATCGAACTGATCCAGCTAGCCGTGAACGGTATTGCCGTCGGGTGCATCTACGGGCTGATCGCCCTTGGCTTCGTGCTGATCTACAAAGCCACGGAAATGGTCAATTTCGCCCAGGGCGATCTGATGATGCTGGGTGCTTTCGTGGCTTATACGCTGATTTCCGGGCTGGGGCTGCCCTACTGGCTGGGCCTGGCGGGGGCCGTGATCATCATGGCTGTTTTCGGCTATCTGCTCGATGCGGTGCTGCTGCGCCCGGTGATCGGTCAGCCGCAATTCGCCATTGTCATGCTGACCATCGGGCTGGGCTTCATCCTGCGGGCGGCGGCTGGCTTTATCTGGGGGCACGATCCGCTTTCCTTCGAAACGCCGTTCACCGGCAAGGTGGTCAATGCCGGCGGTGTCGTCATCGCGACCGAGAATCTGGCAATCATTTTCGGTACCGTACTGCTCTGCGCCATTCTTTATGCGTTCTTCCGCTTCACCAGGCTGGGGGTGGCGATGCAGGCCTCGTCGCAGAATCAGCTTGCCGCCTATTATATGGGCATTCCGGTCAAGCGTATTTTTTCCATGATCTGGGCCTTGAGCGCCGGTGTGGCGGCGGTGGCGGGCATTCTTCTGGCGCCGAAATTCCTGATCGATCCGAATATGGGCTTTCTTGGTATCAAGGCCTTTGCCGCCGCAGTTCTGGGTGGGTTCGGCAGTATTCCCGGTGCCTTGCTCGGCGGGTTGGTGATTGGCGTGATCGAACAGATCGCCGGTGTATACGGCCCGCCCGGATCTCACGAAACGGCGGCCTATCTGGCATTGCTGCTGGTGCTGGTGCTCAAGCCCGGCGGCATATTTGCCCAGATCGGGCGCAAGAAAGTCTGAGGCGGGCAAAGTTGTCGATGCCGGCAGGACGGAAATAAGGGGACGGCGGCATTATGCGCTTTGTGTTCAAGACCAGTTACGAACAGGATATCAATCTGTTCCGTCATGGCGGCGACAGGTTCTGGTACGGCCTGTTGCTGCTGGCACTGGCGGCAGCGCCGCTTCTGCTCGATACCTTTTATCTCGGGGAACTGTCCTTCATTCTGATTTACGCCATTGCCGCCACCGGGCTGATGCTGCTGGTCGGCTATACGGGGCTGGTCAGTCTGGGGCATGCGGCCTTTCTCGGTATCGGTGCCTATGCGAATGCCTATTTCATTTCCCAGGGCATGCCCTTTCTCGTCTCTTTCCCGCTGGCGGGGCTGATCACGGCGGCAGCGGGGTTGCTGATCGGCGTGCCGACGTTGCGCATGTCGGGCATCTATCTGGCGATCGCGACGCTTGCCTTCGCCTATATCGTCGAACAGGTGTTCATCCGCTGGGAAAGCGTTACCGGCGGCTTTCGCGGCCTGCCGGTCGATGCCCCGGATATCTTCGGCTATCAGCTCTGGGAGCGCTGGGAATTCTATTATCTGTGTCTCGTCGTTCTGGTGGCGGTGATCCTGGGGGTGGCCAATCTGCTGCGTTCGCCGACCGGCCGGGCCTTTGTCGCCATCAGGGATTCGGAGATATCGGCGCAGAGCATGGGCATCAACCTGGCCCGTTACAAGGCGATGGCCTTTGCCCTTTCGGCCTTCATCACCGGGCTGGCCGGGGCACTGTACGGGCATCACATCAGTTATCTGGCGCCCGATGCCTTCGATATCCGCCTGTCGATCATTCTGCTGCTGATGGTGGTGGTCGGCGGCGTCGGCTCCCTGCATGGCGCGGTCTATGGCGCCATATTCGCCGGGGCCCTGCCACAGGTCATCGCCATCCTGCGCGATTACCTGCCGCCCGCAATCAGCCAGACGCCGGGGCTGGAGCCGGCGCTGTTCGGCGTCATTCTGGTGTTCTTCATCCTGTTCGAGCCTTTCGGCATCTATGGCCGCTGGCTGAAGATCAAGCTCTATTTCCAGATGTTCCCGCTGTACAAGAAGGCGACCTTCAAGCGCCAGAAATCCTATCTGAAGACGGAGCGTCTGCGGTGAGCCTGCTGAGCGTCGAAAACCTCGCCATTCATTTCGGCGGCATCAAGGCCGTGGATCAGGTCAGCTTTGCGGTGGAGGCGGGCGAGGTGTTCACCATCATCGGCCCGAACGGTGCCGGCAAGACGACGATCTTCAACCTGATCAGCCGCATTTACGATCCGACGGAGGGACGCCTGATTTTCGATGGCGTCGATTTCACGACCATGCCTGCCCATCGCATTGCCGGGCTTGGTATTGCGCGGACCTTTCAGAACATCGAACTGTTCGAGCATGCGACGGTGCTGCAGAACCTGCTGGTCGGTCGCCAGCCCCATGCGCGCGTCAATCTGCTGAGCGAAATTTTGTTCCTGCCTTCCGTCCGCCGGGCGGAAATCGCCCACCGCGAGAAGGTGGAGGAGATCATAGATCTTCTCGATCTGCAGGCCTATCGCGAGCAGATGATCGCCAATCTGCCCTATGGCGTCCGCAAGGTGGTGGAGATGGCCCGTGCCCTGTGCACGGAGCCTAAATTGCTGTTGCTGGACGAGCCCTCCTCCGGCCTGAACGTGGAGGAGACGCAGGACATGTCCTACTGGATCGAGGATATCAAAAGGCGCCTTGGCGTCACCGTGCTGATGGTCGAACATGACATGGGCCTGGTCTCGAGCGTTTCCGACCGGGTGCTGGCGCTGAATTACGGCCGGGTGCTGGCCCAGGGCAGTCCGGAGGAGGTGCAGCGCAATCCCGATGTCATCAAGGCCTATCTGGGAGGGGAGGAATGAGCGCGCCGATTCTCCAGGTCTCGAACATCGAAACCTATTACGGCCCGATCATGGCGATCCGTGGCGTCAGCCTGTCGGTGCCCGAAGGGAAAATCGTCACGGTTCTCGGGGCCAACGGCGCGGGCAAGACGACCATCCTGAAAACGATCAGCGGCGTGATGGATCCGCAGAAGGGAACGGTAACCTTCGAAGGACGGGAGATTCAGAAACGCGATCCGGACTGGATCATGCGCCAGGGCATAGCCCATGTGCCGGAAGGGCGCGAGGTCTTCCCCTTTCTTTCCGTGCGCGAGAATCTGGAGATGGGGGCCTATACCCGCAAGGACCGTAACCGGATTCAGGAGGACATGGACAGGGTTTTCGACTATTTCCCGGTGCTGCGTGAACGCGCTGGCCAGGCCGCGGGCATGCTCTCGGGCGGTGAGCAGCAGATGCTGGCCATCGGCCGGGCGCTGATGTCACGCCCGCGGCTGATGCTGCTTGACGAACCTTCTCTCGGCCTGTCCCCGCGGCTGGTTTCGGAAATATTCACCATTATCCGCCGTCTGAACAGCGAGGAGGGCATGACCATCCTTCTAGTCGAACAAAATGCCCATATCGCCTTGCAGACAGGGGATTACGGTTATGTGCTGGAGGTCGGGCGGATCGTGATGGAGGACAGCTGCAGCCGGCTGATGGAGAAGGAGGACATCAAGGAATTCTACCTCGGCATCCGCGAACAGGGCGCACGCGGAAAACGGCGCTGGAAGCGCAAGAAGACATGGCGGTGAGGCTAGGGCGGCGATGCTGATGAGCACATATGAGTCTGCGGAACACCGTCGGGAGAGGGGACATCATGAAGGCTGATCGCAATCTGCCCCTGCCCGAGGGCGAGACCATGACGCGGCTGTTCTGGAACGCCGTGGAGCTGCGAGGCGATCTGGTGGCCCTGCGGCAGAAGGAATTCGGTATCTGGCGGGCGGTGAGCTGGCGGGAATTCGGCGATATCGCCCGTGAAATCGGCATGGGGCTGGTGGCGCTCGGTTTCGAGGCGGGGGAACGGGCGAGTATTCTCTCCAACAATGTCAAGGAATGGGCCTTTGCCGATTTCGCCATTCTGGGGGCTGCCGGGGTTTCGGCCGGAATCTACCCGACCGACAGTGCCGCGCAGGTCGAATATCTGCTGCGCGATTGCGCGGCGCGCTATCTGTTTGTGGAGGACGAGGAACAGCTGGACAAGGCATTATCGGTGCGCGAACGCTGCCCCGACCTGCGCAAGATCATCGTCTTCGACATGGAGGATCTGTACGATTTCGAGGATCCGGATGTGCTCTCCCTCGACGATCTGCGCGCCCTCGGTCGGGAAGCGGCGGCGCGCCACCCCGAAGAATGGCTGCGGCGGATCGATCTGCGCCGGGCGGAGGATCTGGCGATTCTCGTCTATACTTCCGGAACCACCGGCCCGCCGAAGGGGGCGATGCTGAGCCATCGCAATCTTGTCTGTCAATGCGTCGAAGGGATAAAGATCCTGCCCCAGCATCTGGGGGATGAGCGTATTTCCTTTCTGCCGCTGTGCCATGTGGCCGAACGCATCGGCGGGCTGTATATGGCGGTCTATTCCGGGGCGATCAGTAATTTCGTCGAAAACCCGGAAACCGTGCCGGAGAATATCCGCGAGGTGCAGCCAACCTTTTTCGGTGCCGTGCCGCGGATCTGGGAGAAGTTTTACTCGGCGATCAATATCGCCCTGCAGGATGCCACGCCTTTTGAACGCTGGGCCTACCGTACGGCGCTCGGCTTTGGCCGTCGGGTTGCGGATCTGGAACTGGAGGGCCGTCCCGTACCAATGGGCTTGCGCATTCTCAATGCCATCGGTTATGCGCTGGTTCTGAAGAATGTTCGCCGCATGATGGGGCTGGGCCGCTGCCGCTGGGCCTTTACCGGAGCGGCGCCCATTTCGCCGGAGCTGGTGCGCTGGTATCTGTCGCTGGGCCTGCCGATGCTCGAAGTCTACGGGCAAACGGAAAATGCCGGCCTGGCCACCTATACGCCGATCGGCGGGGTGCGCCTGGGCAAGGTCGGCATCAGCGTCCCCTATGGCGAGGTGCGCATCTCCGATGAAGGAGAAATTCTGCTGCGGGGTGATCATGTCTTCATGGGTTATCTGAATCAGCCGGAGAAGACGGCGGAGACCCTGGCCGGCGGCTGGCTGCATACGGGCGATGTCGGTTTCATCGATAATGAAGGTTATGTGAAGATCACCGACCGCATGAAAGATATCATCATAACCGCCGGCGGAAAGAACATCACGCCAAGCGAGATCGAGAACGAGCTGAAATTCTCGCCTTTCATCTCCGATGCCGTGGTGATCGGGGACGGGCGCAAATATCTGACCTGTCTGGTGATGATCGATCACGACAATGTGGTAAAATTCGCGCAGGACAGGAATGTGCCTTTCACGAATTACGCCAGCCTGTGCCGCGCGCGCGAGGTTCAGGACCTGATCTGGCGGGAGATCGAGAAAGTGAACGCAAATTTCGCACGGGTGGAGACGATCAAGAAATTCCGCCTGATAGAGCAGGAACTAACGGCGGAGGATGACGAACTGACGCCGACGATGAAGCTGAAGCGCAAATTTGTGAACGAGAAATACAGGGACCTGATAGAGGAAATGTATTCGTGATATGCTGCAGGCTGATGGGGCGGAGCAGCGGCGGCCAGAACGGGGCGTTATGGATATGTGGCGGTGCGGCCAGACCGGTCCATGATCGAAGAATCGATGGCCAACAGGGAGGAAGACGATGAAAACACTGAAACTGGCGATAGCAGCGGCGGCAGGGATGTCCATTGCCGCCATGGCAGCCACGGCAGCTGCCGGCGGGGTGAGCGATAAGGAAATCGTTCTGGGAACCCATACGGATCTCAGCGGTCCGGCCGCGACCTGGGGTGTCGGTTCGACCAACGGCATCCGTCTGCGCTTCAAGGAGGTCAATGACAACGGCGGCGTCAATGGCCGCAAGATCCGTTTCGTGGTCGAGGATTCCCAATACCAGGTGCCCCGTGCGGTGCAGGCGGCAAACAAGCTGATCAACCGCGATCGTATCTTCGCCATGGTTGGGGCCCTGGGCACGCCGATGAACAATGCGGTGATGAAGCGCCAGCTTGCCGCGGGCATCCCCAATCTGTTTCCGTTTACGGCATCCCAGCAGATGGTGCGCCCGTTTCACAAGATGAAATTCGGCGCTTTCCCGACCTATTACGATCAGATCCGCGCCGGGGTGAAATTCTTTGTCGAAAAGCGCGGCAAGAAGGCCGTCTGCGCGATGTACCAGGATACCGACTATGGTCAGGAGATCCTGGATGCGGTGACCGACCAGCTCAAGGCGATGAACATGTCGCTGGTGGCGCGTACGGCGCATAAGCCGACGGATTCCGATTTTACCTCGTCAATCGCCAAGCTGCAGAAGGCCAATTGCGATCTGGTGGTTTTGGGCTCCATCGTCCGCGATACGATCATCCCGGTGGCAACGGCCAAGAAAATGGGCTGGAAGGTCGATTTTCTCGGTTCGACCGCATCTCTCGATTTCTATGTTTCGGGGGCCAAGGGCGGCATCACCGAAGGCTATTATGCCATGTCGCAGTTCCTGCCGGCCTATGAGGACACGGCTTCGCCGATCGTGAAGAAGTTCTTCGCCGATTACCGCGCCGCCTATGGCAAGGAGCCGAATATTGCAGCCCAGGTCGGTTACATGATCGGCGATCTGGTGGTGATGGGGCTGGATCGCGCCGGGCGCAAGCTGACCACGGACAGCTTCATCAAGGGGCTGGAGAGCATCAAGGGCTATCGTGACATTTTCGGCGGACCGGAGCTGAATTTCTCGGCCGATCAGCACTTGGGCACGGACAAGGCCTTCCTGATGCAGGTGCGCAAAGGCCGGTGGGAGCGGGTGACCCAGCCTCTGTCATATTGACAGGCCTTTTGGGCTGTTCCACATGCATGCGAAGAGGGGCCCGCGCGGCCCCTCTTTTTTCGTCTCTGCAGTCCAGGCATTACAGTATATTTCGATTCTTCCGGAAATACAGTTGACCAGGTGCCGGAAAGGCCCTATCATTACCTCATGGAAATAGAGGAAATGGCAAAAAAGTTACATGCCTTGGGCAACCCGACCCGATTGGCGGTTTTCCTTCAGCTGGTGCGGGCGGGGCGCGATGGCGTTGCCGTTGGCGGGGTGCAGAAGGCGCTGGGGCTGCCCGGCTCCACGCTTAGCCACCATCTGCAGCGGTTGATTGCGGCCGGCCTGGCCCGGCAGGAACGCCGGGGCACCACGCTGATCTGCACGGCCGATTACGAGACGATGGAGGCGATTGTCTCCTATCTGAACGATGAATGCTGTGCCGATGAACGGCGGAATCGCGCTGACGATGTGTCCGGGCGGCGGGGAGTTGCATAATTTTTTGCCTATAAATTCTATTTTTCTGGAAATAAAGAATTAAGGAGTGTCCGATGTCTGAGAGCAGGATTGCCGGTACATGCTGTACCGCGGAGAAGACGGCCATGTCGGCTGTTGCTGAAGGCAGCGGCATAGTGGCTTCGCTGCGCCCCCTCGTTCTTTGGGCAGGCCGCATCGACAGGGTCGTGCTGGTGCTGGTTGGCGCCATAGCTGCCTATGCCCTGTACGATCCGGCGCGCGCCTGGGAAAGCATTGTTTTCGTGGCGCGTAATTTCCTTTCCCTGTTGCCCTTCATCCTGCTGTCGATCGGTGTGGCGGCCTATATGAATGCGACCGGGGCCGATAATCTCGTTGCCAGGGCTTTTAGGGGACGGGTGTTGACGATGATTGTTCTGGCGGCAGCCATGGGCTCCCTGTCACCCTTTTGTTCCTGCGGCGTCATCCCTTTGATTGCCGGGTTTCTGGCCATGGGATTGCCGCTTTCGGCGGTTATGGCCTTCTGGCTGGCCTCGCCGCTGATGGATCCTTCGATGTTCGTGCTGACCATCGGCGCGCTGGGGCTTGAATTTGCCATAGCCAAGCTGTTGGTTGCCTTTAGCGTCGGCCTGATCGGCGGGCTTGTGGTTTATGCCATTCAGCAGGCGGGCGGGCTCAAACATGCTCTGCGTCCTGGCATGGGCGGCGGTTGCACCGGCGGCGGGTGTACGCCCAAGGGCATGGGGGCGGTGCGTTGGCGTTTCTGGAAGGAGGAGCCGCGTCGGCACATTTTCCGCCAATCCGCCTTATCGAATATGCTGTTTCTCGGCAAATGGCTGGCACTGGCCTTTTTCCTTGAAAGCCTGATGCTGGCCTATGTGCCGGGTGAACGGATTGTCGATTATGTCGGCGGCAGCAATGCGGGATCGATCTTTATTGCCGCCCTTCTCGGCGTTCCCGCCTATCTGAACGGTTATGCCGCATTGCCGCTGGTCGGCGGGCTGATTCAGCAGGGAATGGCACCGGGAGCCGGCATGGCATTTCTGATCGGCGGTGGCGTGACCAGCATTCCCGCGGCCACGGCGGTATGGGCCCTGGCCCGTCTGCCGGTGTTTTTTACCTATCTGGCGTTGTCGCTGGGCGGGGCTTTTGCCGCCGGGCTTGCCTTTCAGGCGTGGTCGCTGCTGTGACCTGCGCAGGTACCTGCCGGCCAGACCGGGTTTTTTCCTTCCCGATCTTGGTCACCGGCTGGCTGGCAGGTGCCGGGATCAGAACAATAGCCGTGCGCCCAGGCTGACTACCGTATTCGTATAGTCGAAATTCGGTTGATTGGAATTGACGACGCTGCGCGAAAGATTGGTGAACAGGCTCCACTCTCCGCTCAAGGGGATTTCTCCGGACAGGCCGAGGCGCCATTCCTCGTCATAACGGCGGTGCAGGGGGTCGATGGTCAGGTCGATGCCCCGGTAGGCCTTGATCTGCCGCGTAACGGCCAGCGATACCTTCCAGGGCGAGGGCAGATCCTGAAGCGGTGAGTCGAAACCTGCCGACCAGAAGCCGGTCGCGGCAAGCTGGCGGTAGCTGTTCGATGAAATTCTGGCGGTACGGATGAGATAACGAAGATTGATGCCAACGGTCGTTTTTCCGCCCGGCAGATGGCGGAAGGTGGCCGATATTTCCTTGTCCAGGCTGTCCTGGCGGCTGTTGTGCGGCCTGCTGGCGCTGTTGCGGTAGATGTTCTGGCGCAACTGCATGTCGAGGCTGAGCGCATTGCGTGCGTTTACGGGGATTTCGGCTTCCAGACCGCCGCCGAATGACGCCGAATAGGTCGAATTCTCCAGCCAGGTATAATCGGCCTGTCCGTAAGGGCGGACGAAGACGTTATCGAAGAGGTCAGGCGCAAAGGCCGTGCGCGGGCCGGAGCTGATGCGCAGATAATACAGGTCGAGCTGTTCCTGATCCTGCTGCTTGGCTTCGTAGAAGCTGAAACGGGTATCGATTTCGCTGCGGTCCTGGCGCTGCAGATCGTAGCGGTGGCGCAGATCGATGGCGGCAAACAGGTTATAATCCGCCTGTTGGGTAAATTCGTCGTTCAGCGTGGCGATAACGCCGCCGACCAGAACCGCCGGGGAGCTGGGGCCGCCATTGGCGTTGCTCTGATAGCGGGCGCCCATGGCGATACTGCCGAAGAATTTGTGCCGTGACAGCCGTTTATTCGCTTCGCTCAGATAGATCTCTACGCGGGAACGGATATTGTCGGGCATATCCTTGGCGCGCATCGCTTCCTGCAGATAGCTGCGGGCAATGGCATAAGAGCCGATGCGGAAATACAACACCCCAAGTTCGAGGCGGACGCGGGGCAGATCGGGGTTGATCAGCAGCATGCGTTCGAGGGCGGAAATCGCCCCTTCGAAATCGCCGATGCGCATGGCCAGTTCGGCAAAGGCAAAGGTGATGTCGAGGTTGCCCGGATTATCCAGCATGCGCTGAAAGGCGGCTTCGTAAGCGGCTTTCAGGTCGGGATCCGCAGCCTCTGTCACGGGGGGAACCGCATCGGCCTGGGCCCTGGCCTCAAAGGGAATGGCCGCCGCCGCGGAAAGGCCGGCAAGAACCGAGAATGCCACATGGCGGATTTTTGTGCTGCTCTTCTGTCGCCGCATATGGACTGCTACCCGCTTCCCCGCTTGTCGAATGGCTTGTAAGTCGCCTTTTCAGCATTCCCCCGGCACCCGCGAGGATAAAAACGAAAGTCGGTGCATTCAACCTTTATCGTGTGGCGGCCCGGCCGGCTTCGCCTGCGGTTATGCCGGCACGGCGCAATTCCTGGTCGAGCCTGCCGCCGAGCCACAGGAAAAACATGCGGAAATCGCTGAGCAGCGACCATAGCGGATAGCGGAAGGTGGCGGGGCGGTTGCGTTCGATCAGGAAATGTCCGATCCAGGCGCAGCCATATCCGGCTATAACGGCGGCCCCCAGCAGGAACGGGGAGGCCAGGACAATGGCAGCCCCCAGCAGGACAAGCGCCCCGGCACTGCCGAGATAATGCAGCCCCCGGCATGCGGGATTGGCATGTTCGCGCAGATAGAACAGCCAGAATTCGTCATAGGTCCTGATCGTCATGTCTTTTCCTTGCCCCTGTTTTTCTTTCGCCCTTGTCTTACCCTTGCCCATGTCTTTTTCGCCGGTTTGGCATTTTTGTTTCAGCCCGGGGGCTGAGCTTGAGGCGGATTCTAACAGTTTCCCTGCCCGGAGAGCAAATTTCCCCTCTTCGTCGGGGAAGATGTTGACGTTTACGTAAACGTAACATAGCATGCGGTCAGTGTGAATGCATGGGTGTGGAGGGATCCGATCGCCAGGGACCGCAGCAGCAAGCAGGAAGAATTCAGCATCACCGATCTGGCCGAGGAATTCTCGGTCACGCCACGAACCCTGCGCTTTTACGAAGACAAGCAATTGCTCGCCCCCCGCCGGGTCGGCATGAACCGCATTTATTCCCGGCGGGACCGGGCACGGCTGAAGCTGATTTTGAGGGCCAAGCGTCACGGATTCAGCCTGGCGGAAATCAAGGAAATTCTCGATTTATACGATGCCGGCGATGGTCAGGTGTCGCAGGCCAAGGTATCCTTGCAGAAGGCGCGTGAACGCGTCGCGGCGCTGGAAGTTCAGCGCCGGGAACTGGATGAGATCATCGATGAGCTGAAGTCCTACATCCGCTATGTCCAGGGATGGTTGCGCGACAAGGGTATTGCGGGTGAGGGCGGCGGCGATGCCGGGGGGCTCGGGGCGGGCGATCACGGCCCGCCGGATATATGCCGCCCGTTGCAGGATCGTAAGGTTTCAGAGTTCGAAGGGTAGGATGTAAGACCCTGAATATGGTGAGAGGCCGGGTGGCCTTGACAGGCAGATATGGTGACCATAAATTCTACCGAACGGTCGTAAGGTTACCTGGAACAGCAGGAGCGAAAGCAGATGAAAAACGTTGTCATAGCCGGATACAAACGTTCACCCTTCACATTCGCCCGTAAAGGGGCTCTGGTGAAGGTCCGCCCGGACGAACTGGCCGCCCAGGTGGTGCGGGGGCTGGTGGAGGCCAGCGGCGTCAACGCGGAAGATCTGGAAGATGTCATCATGGGCTGTGCCTTCCCCGAAGGCGAGCAGGGTTTCAATGTGGCCCGCATCGTTTCCTTCCTGGCCAAGCTGCCCATTCATGTCGCCGCCACGACCGTCAACCGCTTCTGCGGGTCTTCCATGCAATCGGTTCACATGGCCGCCGGCGCAATCCAGATGGGCGCCGGCGATGTGTTCATGTGTGCCGGGATCGAGAGCATGAGCCGGGTGCCGATCGGTGGTTTCAACCCCTCCCCCCATCCGAAGCTCTATGCCGAATATCCGCAGGCTTATATCTCGATGGGGGATACGGCGGAGAATCTGGCAAAGAAATACGGCATCTCCCGCAAGGAGCAGGAGGAAATGGCCGTTGAAAGCCATCGTCGCGCCGCCGAGGCGCAGGCCGCGGGCAAATTCAAGGATGAAATCGTGCCGATCCGCGATGGCGACAAGGTGGTCGATCAGGACGGCTGCATCCGTCCCGGCACCAATCTCGAGGATCTGGCCACGCTGAAGCCCGCCTTCGATGCCGAGGGTACGGTGACGGCGGCGACCTCCTCGCCGCTGACCGATGGCGCTGCCGCGGTTCTGGTCTGCTCCGAGGAATATGCCGATGCCAACGGTCTGGACAAGATCGCCCGTATCCGCTCCATTGCCGTTGCGGGCTGTGCGCCGGAATATATGGGCATCGGCCCGTCCCCGGCTTCCGACAAGGCGCTGAAGCGGGCCGGTATCACGCTGAAGGATATCGATCTCATCGAGCTGAACGAGGCATTTGCCGCCCAATCCCTGGCGGTGATCCGTGAATCCGGTTTCGATTACGGCATCACCAATATCGATGGCGGTGCGCTGGCCCTTGGCCACCCGCTGGGGGCGACGGGGGCACGCATTGTCGGCAAGGCTGCGACCCTGCTGCGCCGCGAAGGCAAGAACCTGGCGCTGGTCACCCAGTGCATCGGCGGCGGTCAGGGGATTGCCACCGTGCTGGAGGCCTGCTGATCATGGCTATCGGAAAAGTTGCCGTTATCGGCTCTGGCGTGATGGGGGCGGCGATTGCCGCTCACGCCGCCAATGCGGGGGCGGATGTCGTCCTGCTGGATATCGTTCCCGAGGGGGCGGAGGATCGCAGCGTGCTCGCCAGATCGGCGATCGCGAAAATGCTGAAAACCAAGCCCGCGCCGTTCATGCACAAGCGCAATGCCAGGCGGATCACGCCCGGCAATCTGGAAGACGATCTGGGGCTGATTGCCGATTGCGACTGGATTTGCGAGGCGGTGATCGAGAATCCCGATATCAAGCGGGATCTCTATGGCCGTCTCGAGGATGTGCGCAAGGATGGCTCTATCATTACCTCCAACACCTCGACCATGCCGCTGTCGGTGCTGACCGAAGGCATGCCCGAACGTTTCCGCCGCGATTTCGCCATCACCCATTTCTTCAACCCGCCGCGTTACATGCGTCTGCTCGAACTGGTGGGCGGCCCCGATACCCGCCCCGAGGTGCTGGAGGAACTGCGCGGCTTCTGCGATGTCTCCCTGGGCAAGGAAGTGGTCGATTGCCGCGATACGCCGGGCTTCATCGCCAATCGCATCGGCATCTACTGGTCGCAGGTGGCAATGGCCAAGGCCTATGATCTGGGATTGAGTGTCGAGGAGGCCGATGCCATCGTCGGCAAGCCGATGGGCATTCCCAAGACCGGCATTTTCGGCCTGGCCGATCTGACCGGCATCGATCTCGGCCCCCATGTCATCGCCAGCATGCTGAAACTGCTGCCTGAAACCGATGCGCTGGCCCAGGCCTACGATCCCGAACATGGGCTGAAGAAGCTCATGGATAAGATGATTGCCGAGGGCTATACCGGGCGCAAGGGCAAGGGCGGCTTTTACCGCATGCGCAAGGAAGGCGGCCGCCGGATCAAGGAAGTGCTCGATTTTGCCACTGGCGAATACCGCCCGGCGGACAGGCCGCAGCCGCCCTCCGTCAAGGCGGCGGGGCGCAATATGCGTGCCTTGTGCGAATTCGACGACAAGGGCGGGCGCTATGCCTGGGCGGTGCTTTCGGCGGTGTTGAGCTACAGCGCTTCCCTGATCCCCGAGATCGGCGAGGATATCGATGCCATCGACCGGGCAATGAAGGCCGGTTACGCCTGGAAATGGGGTCCGTTCGAGCAGATCGACATGCTCGGCGTCGATTGGTTCGTCTCCCGTCTGGAAAAGGAAGGGCGCGAAGTGCCGCCTTTGCTGAAGGCAGCGGCGGGGCGTCCTCTTTACAAGGAGGAGGGGCGTTCCCGCTACCGCATGACCCTGTCGGGTGACTATGTGGAAATTCCGGTGCCCGAAGGGGCGTGGATGCTGGCCGATATCAAGCGTGGCGCCGAACGCATCGACGGCAACGGCTCCGCCAGCCTGTGGGATCTCGGCGACGGGGTTGCCTGCCTCGAGCTGCATTCGAAGATGAACTCCATCGATGACAAGATGGTGGAGATGTTCGTCAAGGCCGGCAAGATCGACAAGCGGGGCTTCAGGGCGCTGGTCATCGGCACCGATGCGGACAACTTCTCGGTCGGGGCCAATCTCGGCGTGGCGCTGTTCGCCGCCAATATCGGCCTGTGGCCGGTGCTGGAAGGGGCGATCGCCAATCTGCAGAACGCCCTGACGGGCCTGAAATATGCGCCTTTCCCGGTGGTCGCCGCGGTGGGCGGCATGGCATTGGGCGGCGGCTGCGAGATCGCCCTGCATGCGGATGCGGTGCAGGCCCATGCCGAATCCTATATGGGGTTGGTCGAAGTGGGGGTCGGCCTGCTGCCCGCCGGCGGCGGCTGCAAGGAAATGATCACCCGCGCGGTATCCAACCGCAAGCGGCCCGGCGGCCCGATGCCGCCGGTGGCGCAGGTGTTCGAGATCATTTCGACCGCCAAGGTCTCGACCTCGGCGGAAGAGGCCCGCGATCTCGGCTTCCTGCGGCGGACCGACCGGATCACCATGAACCGCAAGCGCCTGATGGCCGATGCCAAATCCCGCGCCCTGGAACTGGCGGAAGGGTATGTGGCGCCGGAACCCATCGAGCTGTTCCTGCCGGGTCCGACCGGTCAGGCGGCGCTGGCGCTGGCCGTGGAGGGGTTCGTCAAGTCGGGCCGGGCGAGCGAATACGATGCCGTGGTTTCCGCCGAGGTGGCACGTGTCATCACCGGCGGCGATACCGACATCACCGAGCCGGTGAGCGAACAACAGCTTCTCGATCTGGAACGCGCCGGATTCATGAAGCTTCTGCACAATGAAAAGACGCTTGAGCGGATGGAGCACATGCTCACCACCGGCAAGCCGCTGCGCAACTAGGGAGTGAACGATGCCAACCTATACTGCGCCGACAGACGATTACAAATTCCTGCTGCATCAGGTCTTCAATCTGCAAAATCAGGCCAATGTGCCCGGTTTCGAGGAGGCAACGCCCGATCTGATCGACGCCATTCTCGATGAGGGCGGCAAGTTCCTCTCCGAGGTGATCGCCCCGCTCAATCAGGTGGGGGATCGCGAAGGCTGTGTGTGGAAGGACGGGGAGGTCACCACGCCCCCCGGCTTCAAGCAGGCATATGATCAGTATTGCGAAAGCGGTTGGAACGGTCTGACCGCCGATCCGGAATATGGCGGTCAGGGCCTGCCGCATGTGCTGGGCACCGTGTTCAGCGAAATGATCAGCAGTGCCAACCTGTCCTTCGGCATGTATCCGGGGCTGACCCACGGTGCCTATGAGGCCATCGTCCGGCACGGATCGGAAGAACAGAAGAAGCTTTATCTGCCGAAGATGGTCAGCGGCGAATGGACCGGCACCATGAACCTGACGGAGCCTCACTGCGGCACCGATCTGGGGCTGATGCGCACCAAGGCCGAACCGCAGGAAGACGGCACTTACCGGATCACGGGAACGAAGATTTTCATTTCCGCCGGTGAGCATGACATGAGCCGGAACATCATCCATCTGGTGCTGGCGAAGATTCCCGGCGGGCCGGAAGGCATCAAGGGGGTCAGCCTGTTCATCGTGCCGAAATTCCTCGTCAACGAGGACGGCTCGCTGGGCGAACGCAATGCCGTAAGCTGCGGCTCCATCGAAGAGAAGATGGGCATTCACGGCAATTCGACCTGTGTGATGAACTATGACGGCGCCGTCGGCTATCTGGTCGGACAGAAGCACAAGGGCATGCGGGCGATGTTCACCATGATGAATGCCGCCCGTCTCGGCGTCGGCATTCAGGGGCTCAGCCAGGCCGAGGTCGCCTATCAGAACGCCGCCGCCTATGCTCGCGAACGCCTTCAGGGGCGGTCGATTTCCGGCGCGAAAAACCCCGATCTGCCGGCGGATCCGATCATCGTGCATCCCGATGTGCGGCGCATGCTGCTGACGATCCGTTCCTTCACCGAAGGGGCGCGGGCCCTGGCCACATGGATCGGCATCCAGATCGACCTGGCCGAAAAGCATCCCGATCCCCAGGTGCGCAAGGAATGCGAGGATCTGGTCGCTCTGGTGACGCCGGTGGTCAAGGGGTTCCTGACCGATGCCGGTTTCGAATCGACCGTCATGGCGATGCAGGTGCTGGGCGGGCACGGCTATATTCGCGAACACGGCATGGAACAATTCGTTCGCGATGCCCGTATCACCCAGATCTATGAGGGGGCCAACGGCATTCAGGCGCTCGATCTGGTGGGACGCAAGCTGCCGCAGGGTTTCGGCAGGCTCTTGCGGCGGTTCTTCCACCCCCTGCTCGATTTCATTCAGGAAAATATGAGCGACCCTGCAATGAAGGATTTCATCATGCCGCTGGCCAAGGGCACGGCCAAGCTGCAGCAGGCGACGGCCCATCTGGCAGAGGCCGGGATGAAGAATCCGGACGAGATGGGGGCCGCCTCGGCCGAATATCTGCGCATGTTCGGCATCGTGACCTTGGGCTATATGTGGGCGCGCATGGCCAAGGTTGCCAATGAACGCCTTGCCGAGGGGGCGGAACCGCGCAGCTATTACGAAAACAAGCTGCTGGTGGGGCGTTTTTACATGCAGCGCTGGATGCCCGATGTATCCTCGTTGTTCGTGAAGATGGCCGCGGGCGGCAAGGTGATGATGTCGATGGATCAGGACGCGTTCTGATCGTCGTTACGGCAAGGGGCGGCACCGGATGCGGTGTCGCCTTTTTCGCATAACAAGGAAACGGAGTTTCCGGCGGCCCCGCGTCGCCGGGCTCAACCGTTCAGGGAGGGTGGCATGGCGCTGAAGCGCGAAATTTTTTCCGAGGAACACGAAATTTTCATCGAACAGGCCCGCCGTTTCATGGAGGAGGAGCTGCTTCCCCATACGGAACGCTGGGAGGAGCAGGGTTACGTCGACCGCGATGTCTGGTTGAAGGCCGGAGAGCTGGGCCTGCTGTGCCCGACCATGCCGGAAGAATATGGCGGATCCGGTGTCGACCGTCTGTTCAGCATGATCCTGATCGAGGAACAGGCCCGCGTCGGCTGTTCCGGCCCCGGTTTTTCGCTGCATTCGGATATCGTGGCGCCTTATATCCTGCATTATGGTACCGAAGAGCAGAAAAAGCGCTGGCTGCCGGAAATGGCGGCCGGCCGGGCCATCGGTGCCATCGCCATGACCGAACCGGGCGGCGGTTCCGATCTGCAGGCGGTGAAAACAACCGCCATCCGCGACGGCGACGAGCTGGTGATCAACGGTGCCAAGACCTTCATCACCAATGGCTGGCATGCGGATATTGTGATCGTTGTCTGCAAGACCGATCCCAGCCAGGGCGCCAAGGGGATCTCCCTGGTGCTGGTGGAAGGCGACCGGGAAGGGTTCCGCAAGGGCAAGCGGCTGAAAAAGATGGGCATGAAGGCCCAGGACACGGCGGAATTGTTCTTCGACGATGTGCGGGTGCCGGTTGCCAACATGCTCGGCGCCGAGGGCCAGGGCTTCGTCTATCTGATGCAGGAACTGGCCTGGGAGCGGCTGCAGATCGCCATATCCGCCATCGCCAATGCCGAGGCGGCCTTGCGCTGGACCCAGGATTACGTCAAGGAACGCAAGGCTTTCGGCCAAAGGATCGCCGATTTCCAGAATACGCGCTTCAAGCTGGCGGAAATGGCGACTGAAATTCAGATCGGGCGCGTCTTCGTCGATCGCTGCATGCAGGATGTGCTGAAGAACGAACTGGATCCGACCACGGCGGCCATGGCCAAATACTGGTGCTCCGACCTGCAGTGCAAGGTGCTGGACGAAGGCGTGCAGCTTCACGGGGGTTACGGCTATATGTGGGAATATCCCATTACCCGTGCCTTTGCCGATGCGCGCGTTCAGCGCATTTACGGCGGTACCAACGAAATCATGAAGGAACTGATCGGCCGCTCTCTGGTATGATTACCGGCGGGTCCGAGCGTAACCGATGAAGCGGCACGGCGCCGCAGACAGGAGGCAAGGATGACGGAAGCCCTGATTTACGACACGGTCAGAACGCCGCGCGGCAAGGGCCGCAAGGGTGGTGGCCTGAACAGCATGACGCCGATTTCCCTGGCCAGCCATGTGCTGAAGGAAATCCGCGACCGCAACGAACTGGATACCAGCCTGGTCGATGACGTGATCCTGGGTTGTGTGGAACCGGTGGGCGAACAGGGGGCGGATATCGCGCGTGTGGCGGTGCTGAATGCCGATTATGCCGAAACCACATCGGGCGTGCAGATCAACCGCTTCTGCGCCAGCGGGCTGGAGGCCTGCAACATGGCGGCGGCGCAGGTGATGTCCGGTCAGTCCGACTTCGCCATTGGCGGCGGGGTGGAAAGCATGAGCCGGGTGCCGATGATGTCCTCGGGCGGGGCCTGGGCGTCGGATCCGGCGGTGGCCTTCAAGACCTATTTCGCGCCGCAGGGGGTCAGCGCCGATCTTATCGCCACCCTGCATGGCTTCAGCCGCGACGATGTCGATGCCTATGCCGTGGAAAGCCAGCGCCGCGCGGCCGAGGCATGGAAGGAAGGCCGTTTCGCCAGATCCGTGGCGCCGGTGAAGGATATCAACGGCGTTACGGTGCTGGATCGCGACGAGCATATGCGCCCTGAAACCACCATGCAGAGCCTGGCGGCGCTGGAGCCTTCCTTCAAGATCCAGGGCGAGAATTACGGTTTCGATTCCGTGGTCAGGCAGCGCTATCCGGAGGTGGAGCGCATCGACCACGTGCATCATGCGGGCAATTCCTCCGGCATCGTCGACGGGGCCGCTGTGGTGCTGATCGGCTCGCCCGAAGCGGGCAAGGCCGCCGGCCTGAAGCCGCGGGCGCGTATCCGGGCCTTTACCTCCATCGGCTCGGAGCCTTCGATCATGCTGACCGGTCCCTCCTATGCGGCGGAAAAGGCGCTGAAGCGCGCGGGGATGACGCGCTCCGATATCGATCTGTGGGAACTGAACGAGGCCTTCGCCTCTGTCGTTCTGCGCTTCATGGAGCTGATGGAAATTCCGCACGATCAGATCAACGTCAATGGCGGCGCCATTGCCATGGGCCATCCGCTGGGCGCGACGGGGGCGATGATCCTCGGCACGGTGCTGGACGAGCTGGAGCGGCGCGATCTCAACACGGCGCTGGTGACGCTCTGCGTCGGCGCGGGCATGGGCACGGCGACCATCATCGAACGGGTCTGAAACGAGCCGCCGAACGAAACACTATCAGAACGGGGCGCCCGCCAGGCGGGCGGTAAGGGAATATGATCGAATTTCATGTTGAATCCGATGGGGTCGCGGTCCTGACCTGGAATGTCACCGACCGGCCGATGAATGTGCTGAACGAGGCCAGCATCGCGGCTTTCGAAGCGGCCATGGAAAAGGTGCTGAGCGACGATGCCATCAAGGGGGCGGTTGTCACCTCCTCGCACAAGGAATTCATCGTCGGCGCCGATATCCGCATGCTTGAGGAAATGGGTGACACCGCCGAAGAAATCTATGCCAAGGGGGCGCGCATTCAGGCGCTTTTCCGCCGCCTTGAAACCGGCGGGAAACCCTTTGTGGCCGCAATCAACGGTCATGCCCTCGGTGGCGGTTACGAGCTGTGCCTGGCCTGTCACCGGCGGATCGCGGCCGAAGAGGGGCGCATCAAGATCGGCTTGCCGGAAAGCAAGCTGGGCCTGCTGCCGGGTGGCGGCGGTACCCAGCGGCTGCCTCGGCTGATCGGGATTCAGCAGGCGGTGCCGCTGATGCTGGAAGGGCGGGATGTCGATCAGCGCCGGGCGTTGAAGATGGGCATGATCGACGAGCTGGTTCCGGCCGGAGAGCTGGTCGGCCGTGCCCGCCAGTGGGTGCTGGAACAGGGGGATGAAAAAATCCTTCAGCCGTGGGACAGCAAGGGATACCGCATTCCGGGCGGCGGTGTGCAGACGCCCAAGGTGCAGCAGTTCTTCGTTGCCGGCAATGCCCTGCTGCGCGAAAAGACCTATGGCAATTATCCGGCGCAGCGCAACATCATGTCCTGCGTTTTCGAAGGATTGCAGACCGATCTGGATACGGGGCTGAAGATCGAAACCCGTTATTTCGCCAATTGCCTGCTTTCGCCGGAAGCGAAAAACATGATCCGCTTCTTCTTCTCGATGACCGATGCCAATAAATTGTCGCGCCGTCCGAAGGATGTGGAAAAAAGCCGCTTCAGCCGTATCGGCGTGCTCGGTGCGGGCATGATGGGGGCGGGAATAGCCTATGTTACCGCCGCCGCCGGCATGGAGGTGGTGCTGATCGATACCAGCCAGGAAGCAGCGGAAAAGGGGCGCGATTACAGCCGCGCCCTGGTGGAAAAGCAAATGAAGCGCGCTCGCCTGACTCAGGCGGCGGCGGATGCCCTGCTGGACCGCATTCATCCGACGACCGATTTCGCCGATCTGGCCGGCTGCGAGCTGGTGATCGAGGCGGTTTTCGAGGATCGGGCCATCAAGGCCGATGTCACGGCCAGGGCCGAAGCGGTGGTTGGCGAGGATGCGGTTTTTGCCTCCAACACGTCGACCTTGCCGATTTCCGGTCTGGCGGAGGCCAGCAGCCGTCCGGCAATGTTCATCGGGCTGCACTTCTTCTCGCCGGTCGAGAAAATGCCGTTGGTCGAAATCATCCGCGGACGCGAGACCGGTGCCGTTGCCCTGGCCCGTGCCATGGATTTTGTCCGGGCCATCGGCAAGACGCCGATTGTCGTCAATGACAGCCGGGGTTTCTTTACCAGCCGGGTGTTCGCCACCTATGTGCGCGAGGGGCTGGCGATGCTGGCCGAAGGGGTGAAGCCGGCGCTGATCGAAAATGCCGGGCGGATGGCCGGCATGCCGGTCGGGCCGCTGGCGCTGGCCGATGAAGTGTCGATCGAGCTGATGTACAAGATCATGAAGCAGACAAGGGCCGATCTGGGCGATGCCTATGTGGTCCAGCCCGGCGATGACGTCATCGTCAAATGGGTCGAGGAGCTGGGCCGTATCGGCAAGAAGGCCGGCAAGGGCTTCTATGAATATCCGCAGGATGGCGGAAAATTCCTCTGGCCCGGCATCGGCGACCATTACCCGCTGGCCGCCAGCCAGCCCGATGTGCAGGAACTGATCCGGCGCATGCTCTATATTCAGGCCGTGGAAAGCGCCCGCTGCATGGAAGAAGGGGTGGTGGAAGACCCGCGCGATGCCGATGTCGGCTCGGTCATGGGCTGGGGATTCCCGCCCTTTCACGGCGGTGTTGCCAGCCTGGTCGATGAGGTGGGGGCGGATGCCTTCGTCGCCCGCTGCGAAGGGCTGGCGCAGAAATATGGCGCCCGCTTCAGCCCGCCGCAATCGCTGCGCGATCTGGCGGCGGCGGGCAATGGCTATTACGGCCGTGCCGCCTGAACCCGGTGGTTGGCGTCGCCCCTGCCTCGTGGCGGGGGCGGCATTTATTTGTTGAAGGCCGACAGCAGCGCGCGATCCATGTCTTCCTGAGTGCGCACCAGGGAAGCGGCCGCCTTGTATTGCAGGGCGGCCTGTTTCTGGGTTACGGCCTCTTCGACATAATCGACATTGGGAAAGGCGCTGTAGCCGGTGGGGCTGGACGGATCCGGCCCGACATAGGCCGAAGGGCTGCGTTCGCGGCTGACCGCCCGGACCCCGCCGCCGGGGGCGGATGTGAGGTCCACATCCTGGGCCCGATAGGCCGCCGTCACCCTGGCGGGGTCGACGGCTTCGCCTTTTTCCACCGGTTTGGTGGAACGGGCATTGACGGTATTGCTGGCGGATACAGCCAGCTTGCGCGATGCCGCGTTCATTCCCGACACGGCTATGGGGAGAATATCGACCATGGCCCCAGACTGGTATTTCGGGCGGCGCGAGTCAATATTTTTTATTTAATTCAAAGGCTTATAAAATTTTATCCATTGTGGGCGCGCTCCTTTCGCGCCGCGGCGCGTTCGGCAAGCAGGCTTTTGTAAAGATCGGTATCGACGATCAGATCGGGCAGATGCTCGCGGACCTCGTCCGTGGGTACCCAGCCTTCACGTACCATCATCGGCTTTTCAAACGTCAGATCGACTATGGTGTTCATGGAACGGCTGCCTGCGGCCTGCCCGGCCGATGTCGGGCCGTCATCGAGATAAATATCGACCTGTTCGCCAAGATCGCAGGCGGCCTTTTCCAGACTGACGTGAATATCCCCCTGTCCGGAGATATTGGCGCTGGTGGCGGCGACCGGCCCTTCGAAGGCCTCCAGCACCGCGCGGAAGACCGGATGGGTCGTCGATGAAATGGCAATGGTGCCAAGCCCGCAGGTCAGCCTTTCGCAGAAGGGGTAAAGCTGTGGCAGGATGAAGCATATCTCTCCGGGCAGCATTGCCTCGACCGCGCGGCGCTGTTGCCCTTCGGGAAGGACGACATATTCGCGGATGCGTGCCGGATCGGCGATCTGCACCGGCAGGGGGCCCAGCTTGACGCGCTTTTTGGCAGCGAAGACCTTTTCCACGGCTTCCGGGTTGGTGGCATCGCAGAGCAGGCAGTAATTGGTAATCGTGGGGCTGACGATGATGCCGCCTTCGCGCATGGCCTGAACCGCGCGTTCGATATGGGCGGGCGTGGCAGAGAGAATGCGTTCGGCGACGGAGAGGCCGAGATCGGCACGGCTGATTTCATCGCTGTTTCTGAGGGGGGATGTCTTCATCTCGGGCTCCATGATTCTGTTTGCGGGACTCAGGAACGGGCGGGGGACGGCTGCAGCCGTGCTGCGGCGGCGAGGAAGAACAGGGTGACGATGCCGCTCAATACGGCGAAGCCGATCATCAGCGTGGCAAAGTCATAGCGGGAAAGCACCCAGCCGCCGAACACGATGGCGAAGGCATTGGCCACGCCATAGAGACGCTCCATGCGCGAAATGGCGTTGCTGCGGGTTTTTGTCGGCAGGCCGATGCCGTTCAGGGCGCTCATCGTCAGGGGGCGGACACAGCCGGCGGCAAGCCCCAATGCCGTGATCGCGGCCAGCCCGGGAACGATGCTGCCGGGCCAGAAAAGCGGGCTGGCGCCGAAGAGGGCGAGAGAGAATATGATCAGCGTCAGAACAAGAGACGTGGCCGTACGAATGCCTGTTGCCGCCATGATCGCGCCGGCCTGCCGGGCGCTGAAGAACGCCGCCAGGGTGAACAGGCTGAGCACGAGGCCGAAATAGTACAGATCGATTTTCAGGATCAGGAAGAAATAATACGGCAGGAAAGCGACGAAGATCGACAGGGCGGTGGCGCGGATGATGACATAGAATGCGGCCCAGAACCGTTGTTCGAAACGGTGATGGCCTGCCGCTGCGTTCTCATCTTCCGGAGCAGCGCTTGTCGGTGTCGCAGAGGCCGGGGTGGCGCCTGTGCGGGCGCGGTAGGGGATCATGAACATCGCTGCCGCCGCCAGCAATGCCGCCCCGGCCGCGGCAAGAAACGGCAGCTCCGGCCGGTAGCGGAACAGGATGGAGCCACTGGTGCCAGCCAGCAGCATGCCGATGAATACCCAGGACTGGGAGCGCGCTTCGTGCCGGCGATAGGCCGTCATCTCGTCATCGGCGAACTGGGCTCGCAGCAGGGCGGAATCCGTGCCCTGGGCCAGGGCATAGCCAATGCCGCCCAGGATCTGTGCCAGCAGGAAGCCCGGCACTTCGGGCCAGGATACCATGACCAGAAGCCCGCCGGCCTTGGCGATTTCGCCGCCGCCAATGACGATTTTCAGCGACAGGCGGGTGGCGAGAACGGGCGCCAGCGGTGCCGTCAGTGCCAGTGTCATCGCATAAACGGCAATCAGAAGCTCGACGGTGAACAGATCGGAGCCATGAAGATAGAGAAAGACGAAAATGACGGGCAGATGGAAATAGAGACGGGAGATGATGCGATAGGCGTAAAACAGTTTTACGTTCATGATCTTTCCGTTGTTTTCCGTTCTGCCCGCCCGATTGACGCGGTGCGTTATTCGGCCGCCGCCCTGTGCCGGAGGGCCGGCAGGCGATAGAAGGCCCTGGCATTGCTGACCAGGATTTTTTCGTGGTCCGTCAGCTCGCTGTTCTGGGCCACGACTTCATAGGCCTTCAGAAGCTGCCCCCCCTCGAAGTGGATATGGGGGAAATCCGCCGCGATCATCAGCTTGTCCGTGCCGATGAGTTTTGCGAAACCGGCGAGGTTTTCCTCGTCCCCCTCGCAGGAGAAGGCTACATTACCGCCTTTAACATAGTCCAAAGCCTTATTAGCACTACCCCAAGGGGAAACAGTCGGTATTGAGTACCATGCATTGAGGCGTTTGAACAGGGCCTCGTAAAGCACGGTCGAACCTTCGATGAAGGCGACACGCAGATCGGGAAAACGGTCCAGAATACCGCCGCCGAACATGGAATAGGCCCCCATCAGCACCGATATGTCGAAGCCGAACATGTATGAGGTGGCAACCGTGTCGCAGGTGGAAACGAGGCCGTCATGCCCCCAGCCGACATGCACGGCGACGGGCATGTCCTCGTCCACGCAGGCCTGCCAGAAGGGATCGTGCAGGGGGTCGTGCAGGAAGCGGTTGCCGGCCGTGCCCAGCACCATGACCGCGACGGCACCGAGTGCCTTGGCCCGGCGCATTTCCCCGATGGCACCGGGAACATGGCGCAGCCCGACCGGGGCGGCGAAGAACAGCCGTTCCGGGAAGGCGGCGCATTGCTCGGCCATGTAATCGTTATAGGCGCGCATCAGCGCCGCTTCGAAGGCCAGATCGTCGGTCAGGTTCTGCAGGAACAGGGTCGGATAGAGCACGGACTGCAGGATGCACTGGCGGTCCATGTCGGCGATGCGGGCAGCCGGATCCTCGAGGGTTTGCGAGGCGATGGCCACCGGTTTGCCCTTGGCATGATCGGTCAGCGGCGGCGTGCCCATGGCGATGGCGCCATGGCCCCAGGGCTTGGGAAACAATGCCCCGTCGATCAACCAGGAAAAATTGCGGTTGGGACGGATGCGATTGGTGAAGCCGACGGCCTGCGGCCGGCGGTCGGCAAAGGCGGGGTCGAGATGGTCCCAGACGGCATCCGGCTCTTCGATATGGCTGTCGCTGTCGGTCATCCAGATATCTTTGCTGCTCATCATACCCTCCTTCAGGCTGTCAGGCGCTGATCTTCGCCGTCTTCACGGGTGATGATTTCGTAATAGAAGTCATGCAGCCGCCGCCAGGCGCCCATGGCATCGCGGATGGTCTTTTCCGCCACCGGCAGGTAATCGGGCATTTCGTGGAAATATTTGGCGATCATGCGGCGCCGTCCGAGGGAATGTTCGACATCGTCTTCCGCATGGACGGGGAACCATTCCATCGCCTCGTCGGACAGGCCATACTGTTCCTGGAAGGCCTTGTGCATCTTGATGACGCCATCGGGAATTTGCGCTTCCAGGGCGTAATAGGCGGTCAGTCCCACCAGATAGTGATTGTCGCGGCACAGATCGATGACGAAATTGCAGTAGCGCATCACCTCCTCATGAGGCGGGTTGTTCAGCACCTCTTCCTCTGTTGTCCCCAGGGCACAGGCGAAGCGCATCATCAGGCGGTAATGGCTTTCGGAACCCGATGTGTAGCCCGTTTCCTCGGCGATCAGGTTTTCCATCTCGAAGGCGCGGACATCCTCGGGAATGGAACGGGAATGTATTGCCGAGAAAGCGCGAATCTGATGAAAGACCTGCCAGTATTTCTGCATCGCCCATTCGCGTACCAGATGTTTGGCGATCGGTCCGGCCGTAACGCGCTGCACGAAGCTGTGCTTGGTGTAGCGCAGCTCTTCGATGATCGGGTCGAGGCGGGCGAAGACATCCTCGGCGGTCAGTTCCCTGTTGCTCATGGTTTTTCTCCTTGTATCGACGCCACGTCAGGCGCTGTGGCGTTGCAGTTTTTCGCGTAAGGGGCGGGCGGCTTCGTCGATCATGGCGAAGTTGACCCCCTTGCGGCGGATGCCGAAATCGCGCAGGTCGATCATGGTGGTGGCAAGACGGGCATCGTTGGCATGCAGACAGGTGCCGATGTTCAGCTTCCAGTCGACGTGATCGACCAGTTCGGGGCCGCATTCCTCCATGCGATAGGAATTTCCCCGGGTCGAGACATTGCCGGATGTCGCCACCACCAGAACGTCATCGAGGGCGGCGCGTTTGACCAGGGCTTCGGCAAAGGTGCCGCAGCGAAGAAAGACGGCAATGGAATCCTCGCGCGATGTGTGCTCACGGACGAAAGGATCCATTTTCGCCAGCATGCGCGATCTCGGATTCTTCGGCCCTATCACCGCTATGGTCGTTTTGGCGGTGATCTCGTGCAGGAACTGCCAGGTCTCATCGGGCAAGGGCAGCATCAGGTCGGGCAGAAGATTGAGATTGCCGACCGTGATCGCCGGGTTCCACAAGGGCCGCTGCTTCAGGCGGTACATTTTGCGCAGGCCGGATTCCCTGTAGCAGAACAGCCCGTAGCCGATATCGGCGGGGCCGAGCAGCAGCCCGCCCTTCATCATGCAGCGATAGGCGTCCTCGATCGTATCGTGCAGGCGTTCGGGACCCAGGGCATCCTTGTCCTCAGGCGGTACGACGGCCAGCGGGCGGCCGTCATCGGTCATTTTGATGTCGGGTGCGTTCAAGACGTTCCTCCTTGCAGGGGCGTGCCGGGCGTGCCGCCCTCGTGTTTGCTGATCTTTCATGATGGCCGTTGCTGATTAAGGCCAATGGCGGGAACAGCGGCAAGGTGCACATACAACTGTGGAAGGTGGTGATATCGCTGTATGCATATTTATGGGGCGGCAGTTTTTTTGCTTTGAAAAAAGCACGAACGTTCGTATTATTAAGAGATGCAGAAAGGGCAGAAAACACGCGAACGCATTATCGAGGCCGCCCTGGCCGCAGCGACCCATCGCGGCCTGGAGGGGATATCCATCGGTGCCCTGGCAAAGGAAACTGGCCTGTCGAAAAGCGGGTTGTTCCGGCATTTCGGTTCGAAGGAGGCGCTGCAGATCGCCGTGGTTCAGCGGGTGACGGACCGCTTCGGCGATATCGTGATCAGGCCCGCCTTGAATGAAACCAGCGGTGTGGAGCGTCTGCGCAGTCTGTTTGCCCATTATTCCGATTGGCTGGCATCGAGTGAAGGCGATGAAAGGGAAGGCTTTCATCCCGGCTGCCCCTTCTTCGCCATGGCATCCGACAATGCGCTGCTCGCCGGGCCTGTCCGGATCTTCATCGCCGCCCAGACGCAGCGTCTGCGCGAAACGGTCGAGCGAATGGCCTGGAAGGCCGTGGACGAAGGGACGTTTCGCGAGGATCTCGATGTCAGTCGTTTTGCCTTCGCCCTGATCAGTCTGATTTTCGGTTTCAATTTTTTCCGCCGTATTCACGACGATTCCGCTTATGCCGTCTGGGCAGCCGATGCCTTCGAGGATCTGCTGACGGATGCGGCACGCCGGCCCGCCGTGGCCTCAGATAATGGAGAATGACGTGAACAACGCTTCCGCAGCCCAGGATGAATACATCGTCGAGGATATCGTCAACGACATCGCCCCAAGACCGGTGTCGAAGGCTGAAATGATGAAAATGGATGGCTATCACATCATGAAGGGCATGATGGATGGCCTGATGCCACCGCCGCCGATCGCCATGTTGCTCGATTTTACCATCCGGCGTATCGCCCGGGGGGAATGCGATTTCAAGGGGCCGGCCAAGCCGGAATTCTGTAACCCCTATGGCACCGTGCATGGCGGCTATTTGGCGACGTTGCTGGATTCGGCCATGACCTGCGCCGTTCAGACGACCCTGCCGCCGGCCACCGCCTGTACCACGGTGGAGCTGAAGGTCAATTATGTTCGTGCCGTTCCCGGTGACGGACGCATGCTGCATGCCAGGGCCAGGATCATCCATGGCGGGCGTAAGCTGATGACTTCGGAAGCGCGGCTGGAGGATGATGACGGCAAGCTCTATGCCCATTCCACAACCACGGTCATGGCGCTGCCCCTTCAGCCGCAGGGCTGAAGCCTTCGCCGCATATACCGGCTTCCCATATACGCCGGTCTGCCGCCGATGCAGCGCTCCCTGTCGTTTTGCGGCGGGTCCCTTCAGGGGCGCTGCACGATCCACTCGACCCGCGCCGCCCATTCGGCCTGCAGGTCGTAATAGGCGGCCTCTTCCGTCAGAACCGTATACAGCCCCGGCGCGCTACCCTTCAGCAGATGGCCGAACAGAATCTGTCCGTCGCGCGTTTTGACCGCCACCTGTTTTTCCAGCCCTTCCCGGGGATGATCGAGGCGGCGGCAGATGATCGCCTGTTTTTTTGGCGGACGGCAGGCATCGTCGATGATCGCCATCAGACGTGAATCGGCCAGATCGATGCGCAGGCTGCGGCAGTTCAGACCGTCGGGGCGAACGATGCCTCCGTGCAGTTCCCCCAGCAGCGGCAGGGTGTTGGGGCAGCTGTCTTCTTCAATGAGGGCAAGAGGCGGAACATCCAGCGCCCTGGCAATGCGCATCTGCACATCCGGCATCAGTCTGCGGTGGCCGTTTTCGATACGTGACAAGTGCTGAACGGAGAGACCGGTTCTCGCTGCCAGATCCGCGAGTTTGAGATGTTGCTGCTTGCGGATCGCGCGGATCCGGTTTGTCGTCTTTTTTGCTTCGGCCATGCCGACATACCTGTCCTGTTGTTGTTTTCTTTCTGAAAAGTTCCGGCCGGATGGCGGAAACCCATGGCCGGACGACATTTCTTCCCTGCGGGAAATTATCACAACAGGCACATATGAGGCAGTATTTGCCCCAAAAATATCCCATCAGGTAAAAATGAGTTTAAAAATATCCTATAAGGCGATATAAATATGCCGAAAGAAAGATTCGAGGAGGTGGATTTGCCTGATGGGTAAAAAATTATGGTGGTCATATATGCCTGGGCGGCGGGATTTGAGCAAACGGGGTGGCGGGGTGCAGAATCACTTCCTTTCCTGCGCGGAAACGGCTGATCATCCGGAGCCTGGTTTCCCTGCAGATGTTTTTCGGAGAGGGATGCGGAAACGACAGGGGAAGATCAGGTATTCCGCGGGGAATGATGAATGGCACGGTTGATGCGGTTTCAGGGCCGCTTTCGGGCAGTCGCAGCAGCCATGCCAGCAGGGTTTCGCGATGGCCACAGCCATGTCGGTCGCATGCCGTGCGGTTCGGGAATATGACGATGACCGGCAGGGAAGGGTTGCCGACCGGTATCGGAGGAAATGGCGAAGATATCCGCAACATTGATTTTCTGGGGGAGAACAAGGCGTATGAGCAAAAATCGGTGGGAAACGGGCCGTTCGGGGGAAGGGAAACATCTGAAGAGGGGCAAGCGTGCCGGGGCGTCCGTTCAGCCGCCACGATACAGGGATACGGGCAGCGGTGCATTGTTTCCTTTTTCACCGTTGGATGAGGGGCCACAGGCCCCGAAGGAACCCCCGTCTGTAACAGGTGGGCAATTTGCGCGCGAAGGCGATCCCCGCCGCCTGGTGGAAATGGATCGGCAGGGACGTGTCCGCAATCTGGGTGAGCCGCTCGATTGGTATTGCCGGCGCCGTCCGGCGCTGTTTCCTGCATGTCTGTACGGGGCCGGGGACTGGTTGCGCGGTGTCTACGAGCAGGCAATGAGCGCTTCCTTGTCGATGGCAAAGGTGGATCCGGGGCATTCCGTTACAGGCAAACCGGGAGTGGGTTCGCACGCTATGGCTCCGGCGGAACGGGCGGCGGACCGTATGCGTGCCCTGCGCCGGGCATTGGCAGCGGTCGGCGGGCCGGATCTCGATGAAGTCCTGTTGCGGGTGGTTTGCGAAGCCATGCCCATGGCCGATTTCGAAAGAATGAAAGGCTGGCGGGCCGGTGCCGGGCAATGGATCCTGCGTATCGCCCTGTATCGCCTGGCCCTGCATCGGGGCACGATCACGGCCACGGGGCTGCCACGCTGGACGGTGCCTCGGACTCCTGCCAATGAAAACGATTCCGGAAGCTGAGGATCGGGGAAATGGGTTTTCAGAAAAACAGTCTTGAGTTGAAAAATGGAAATATTTTCATAGCGTAACAATTTCGTAACCGGGACCGGGGAAAATGGCGCCCTCCAGTTGCTGCTGGATGACAAAAAAGGCTTTGAATGCCTGAATGTTACGAGGAGTGTTTCTATGTCCGCCAGTGCCCTGACTGGGGTGGAACGCCATTTTTCCGCTGATGACGTCATCGTATCGAAGACCGACCTCAAGGGACGTATTACCTATGCCAACCGCATTTTTCTGGAGATCTCCGGCTATGACGAAGAGGAAGTTCTCGGTCAGCCGCATTCGCTGATCCGTCATCCGCACATGCCCCGGGCGGTTTTCGCCCTGTTGTGGGATTATCTTCATGCCGGCCGGGAAATATTCGCCTATGTGCTCAACCGGGCCAAAGGCGGTGATCACTACTGGGTGCTGGCACATGTAACGCCGAGCCATGATCCCGCAGGCAATGTCGTCGGTTATCATTCCAATCGCCGCGTCGGGGTCCCTGCCGTTATCAGGGGCACGATCGAACCGCTTTACGCCCGGTTGCTGGAAGAAGAGGCCCGCCACCATAACCGCAAGGAGGGGCTTCAGGCTTCATCGAAGCTTTTGTCCGCCATCCTCAAGCAGGCCGGGGAAAGCTATGACAGCTTTATCGGCAAGCTGTTGTTGCAAGGATAGGAGCAAGGGGATGTTCGGGATAAAGCCTGCGGGGCGGAAAAATATCGGTGCCGGGGAGGTGCTGGCGGCGATCGAAGTGGCGCTGTTCGGCGACGATGCAGCTCAAAATGGTAAGGGGTCCCTTGCGGAACGGCTGGATAGTCTGTGCGCGGCCATTCGCAGCCATCGCCGCCGCCATGACGAAAGGCGCCGGACGCTGGAACGGATTACCGGGGTTTGCAGGCAGGTGTCGGGTGGAGATTTCGAGGCACGGCTGATTCATATAGGCAGCCTGCCGCCGGAAGAAAGGGCTGCCTGCGATGCGGTCAACGATCTGATCGACCGCACCGATGCCTTTATGCGCGAGGCGACGGCATCGCTGGATGCTATCAGCCATTGCCGCTATGACAGGCTGATGGTCGAAACGGGCATGCAGGGCCTCTATAGGGAGGCGGCGCGTAAAATCAATACCGCGACCCAGGTCGTGGCAGAGCGCGTGACCCGTTTCGCCGATGTGATCGACGGTTTCAGAAAAGAGGTATCCTCCGCACTGGGCGCCATAGATGCCGCCGGAACCCGGCTGGAGCAGGCCTCGTCCGGCATGACTGAGACGGCGGCGCAGGCCCGGAGTCGGGCGGATAACGTTTCGGATGTTTTCACCAACCAGGTGGAGATGGTTTCCATTGTCGCCGATGCGACGCAGGAGTTGTCCTCCTCGATTGCCGTATTGGGTGAGTCGGTACAGAAGGCTACGGGTATTGCCGGCGAAGCGGTGCGCGAGACCGCCCAGACAGAGGCCGAAATCTCCCGCCTGAGCGAAGCTTCCGAAACGATAGGCGATGTTCTGGAACTGATAAACGATATTGCTGAGCAGACCAATCTTCTGGCACTGAACGCCACCATCGAGGCGGCCCGTGCCGGAGAAGCCGGCAAGGGTTTTGCCGTTGTTGCCCAGGAAGTGAAGAATCTGGCCGGGCAGACAGCGCGGGCGACGGAGGATATCGCCCGCCAGATCGACGGCATGCGCCAGGTGACCAATGCCGTGGTCGCGGCGATGGAACGTATTGGTGGTTCGGTCCGCAATGTCGATGAAATTGCCATGACCATGGCGGCGGCGGTAACTCAGCAAAGCGATGCCACCGATGAGATCGCCGGCAGTGCCCGCAAGGCTTTGCAGGAAATCAGGATTGTGGAACAGGATCTGGGCACCGTCAGCAGCATGGCCGGGCATGGGGCCGAAATGGCGGTGACGGTTCATGAGGCGGCCACGAATGTCCGTCGGGAGGCGGGCAATATCCGCGAACTGATATCCGGTTTCCTCGATGAAGCCGGCAAGGTGGCCTGAAAGCCACCTTCTGCCCCCATTCCTGAGCGCATATTGAAAAATGCTCCTTGCCGCCAAATTTATCTTTCCAGCCTGTCGTGGCAGGGCATGGAGGGTGTCTTCATGCAGACTTTGCCGTGACGATCCTATAAGCTGCGGCTTATCAGCGGTTGCTGCAGGCGTTTGGGGGCAGAGAGAGACCGGTCATGGAAAAGAAAACACAGATTAACATCTGGTACGTCATCATTGCCGTTTTCGGCATCTTGTTCATTCAGGATCTGTGGCAGCAAGCCCAGAAAATCGAGATCATTCCCTATAGCGATTTTCTCAATCTTGTGCGTGACGGCAAGGTTTCGGAAATCGTCGTTACCGAAAAACAGGTTCGCGGCCTCCTCAAGGAGCCCGATGAGAAAGGCAAAACGGCCTTTGCGACCGTTCGTGTCGATAACGAACTGATGCGCGAGGTCGAGAAATACAACATCAAGGTCACCGGGGCGACGGAGAATACATTTATCCGCGACCTGCTTTCCTGGATTCTGCCGGCAGTCGTTTTTTTCGGCATCTGGATGTTCCTGATCCGCCGTATCGCCGACAAGCAGGGGCTGGGCGGCGGCATGCTGGCCATCGGCAAGAGCAAGGCCAAGGTTTATATGGAAAGCAATACCGGCGTCACCTTCGACGATGTCGCCGGTGTCGACGAGGCCAAGGTGGAGCTGAAGGAGATCGTCGATTTCCTGAAGGATCCCAAAAGCTATGGCCGCCTGGGCGCCCATATCCCCAAGGGCGTTCTTCTGGTCGGGCCACCCGGTACCGGCAAGACGCTGCTGGCCCGTGCCGTCGCAGGCGAGGCGGGGGTTCCCTTCTTTTCCATCAGCGGTTCGGAATTCGTCGAGATGTTCGTCGGCGTCGGGGCCGCCCGTGTCCGCGATCTGTTCGAGCAGGCGCGCAAGCTGGCCCCGTGCATTATCTTTATCGATGAACTGGATGCGCTGGGCCGGGCCCGCGGCGCCTTTCCGGGCCTTGGCGGCCATGACGAGAAGGAGCAGACCCTCAACCAGCTTCTGGTCGAGATGGACGGCTTCGATCCGGCCAAGGAGGGCATGGTGCTGCTGGCGGCGACCAACCGGCCGGAAATTCTCGACCCGGCGCTGCTGCGCGCCGGACGTTTCGACCGGCAGGTACTGGTCGACCGGCCCGACCGGGCCGGGCGTGTCGCCATCCTCAAGGTGCATCTGAAGAAGATCCGCCTGGCCGAAGACGTCGATCCCGAACGCATTGCCGGGCTGACCACCGGCTTTACCGGTGCCGATCTGGCCAATCTGGTCAACGAGGCGGCCTTGCTGGCCACCCGGCGCAAGGCCGATGCCGTCTCCATGCAGGATTTCACCGAGGCGGTGGAGCGCATCATTGCCGGGCTGGAGAAGAAGAACCGCGTTCTCAACAAGGAAGAACGGCGTATCGTCGCCCATCATGAAATGGGCCATGCCCTGGTGGCCCGCGCCCTGCCGACCACCGATCCGGTGGAGAAGGTCTCGATCATTCCCCGCGGCATCGGGGCGCTGGGCTATACCATCCAGCGGCCGACGGAGGATCGTTTTCTGATGTCCCGCCAGGAACTGGAAGACCGCATGGCGGTGATGATGGGCGGGCGGGCCGCGGAGCTGGTCGTGTTCGGCCATGCCTCGACCGGGGCGGCGGACGATATTTCCAAGGCAACGGAAATGGCGCGTTCCATCGTCATGCGTTATGGCCTCGATGAATCCCTGGGGCCGGTGGCCTATGAGACCGAGCCTTCCCCCTTCCTGCAGGGCCCCCAGCAGATGATGGCTGCGGAGCGGCGCCTTTTTTCCGATCAGACCGGCCGGGAAATCGACTGTGCCGTGCGCAAGCTTGTGTCCGCGGCGCTGGAACGGGCGCAACAGATCCTGCAGGCGCATCGCGATGCGCTGGAAGAAGGGGCCGCAAGGCTGCTGGAGAAGGAAACCCTGACCGGGGACGAACTGCCAGACATCAAGGCAGCGGCATGAATGAAATGCGCCGTTGTTTCCCCGCATGGCGCCGATTCATCAAGGGCCATGCGGGGAAGATGGTGTCCACCTTCGGCGGCCGCGCTTGAAATATTCAAAACTTCTTATATATTTTCACACAAAGCTTGTGGTAAAATGACGGCGGTGGGTGCATTTCCGGCCATGTGATTCGGCCTGGTGTACAGGCGGCGGCCGGCATGGCAGGCTCAAAACGTATAAAAATCAATAATGACCGGTCCCGCAAAAGCGGCTGAACGACCGGTTCGCAGAGGAGAGGGAGTTTACCCGATGGAGGTACGCAAGATTTCGCCGTTCATATCCGTTTCGCCGCAATTGCAGGTGCAGGATATCGGCGTTGCCGCATCCCAGGGCTTCAAGGTCATCATCAACAATCGCCCCGATGGGGAGGAAGACGGTCAGCCCTCTTCCGATGAACTGAAGGCCGCGGCACAGGCCAATGGTCTGGAATATATCCATATCCCCGTTATTCCCGGCAAGGTCACGGACAAGGATGTGGAGGCCTTTTCCAAGGCGCTTGACAGCGTGAGAGGGCCTGTTCTGGCCTTCTGCCGCACGGGAACGCGATCCAGTACCCTGTGGGCGCTGTCGGTGGCGCCGCGACTGGATACGGATGCCATTCTGCAGACGACGGCCGAAGCCGGATATGACCTTTCCGCCTTGCGCCCGAAGATCGAAGCCCGCGCCGCTGCCGCATCGGCCAATGCGCCGGCGGCAAAAAAGAAAGCTGCGGGCGAAGGCGCGACGGCGGGCAAGCGCCATCAGGTGGTGATCGTCGGCGGCGGCGCGGGCGGCATCTCGGTGGCCTCCAGCATGTTGCGGCGCCAGCCCGGCCTTGACATCGTCATCATCGAACCTCGTGACAAGCATTATTATCAGCCGGGCTGGACCCTGGTCGGCGGCGGGGTTTTCGACCGCGCCCAGACGGAAAAGCCGATGTCCGCCGTCATTCCCGACGGGGTGCGGTGGATTCGCGCCGCCGCTGCCGGTTTTGCGCCGGAAACCAATGAAGTGATCCTGGAGGATGGAGAACGCATCGGCTATCGGGTGCTGGTGGTCGCTCCGGGGCTGAAGCTGAACTGGGAGGGGGTCGAAGGACTGAAGGAAACGCTGGGCAAGAACGGTGTTACCTCCAATTACCTGTTCGACCTTGCTCCTTATACCTGGGAACTGGT
>JALXAG010000140.1 GCA_026992315.1 Sneathiellales bacterium
GATAGGCACCGCCCGGCGGCGTCCGCCCGGCGGTGCCTATCTTCTGGGGGCGACCCTGCCGTTTTACCTCAACTGGCTGGTCTGGACAGCCCTCGGCCACATTCTGGGTCAGGGGTTTCCCGATCCGGAACGCTGGGGGATCGATTTCATCTTTATCGCCGTCTTCCTGACCATGATCGCCGGTTTCTACAAGGCGGACCGTAGGGCCGCCCCCCTGATCGCCAGCGCCATTGCCGCCCTGGCCGTCCACCATTTCGCGCCGGGCGTCTGGCCGGTCATCGCCGGGGCCATGGCGGGCACGCTGGCAGGGCTGTGGCGCGGACCGCTGCCGGAGAGAATTGCGCCATGAACACTCAGATACCGATCTGGCTGACCGTTCTGGGCATGGCCCTGGTCACCGCCGCCTGCCGTTTCGGCGGTTATTTTCTCATATCGCGCCACCGGCCGGGACCGCGTCTGAGCGCGGCCCTCAGCGCCGTGCCCGGCGCCGTACTGACGGCCCTGATCATCCCCGCCCTGAGCGCCGGACCGGCTGAAACCGCCGCCGGAATCACCACCCTGGCCGTGGCCTGGCGGCTGCCGCCGCTTGCCGCCATCGCCGTCGGTACCGCAACCGTGGTTCTGCTGCGCCACACCATCGGCGGATAACAACGGGCGGGGGATTGCATGGCAATTGCCGTGCCGGAAACGGATAGAACAAGCCCGGGCGATCTGTCATCATTCCGCCATGAAAACGCAACCCGACAATCAGAGCGCTGCTTTATCCGGCAGCGAAAACGACGATGCACCGTTCTGGGAGGCTGTCAGACGGCGCGATGGCGCCTATGCCGGCATTTTCGTCTACGGCGTCACGACAACCGGCATCTATTGCCGGCCCGGTTGCCCGTCCCGCCTGCCCCTGCGCCGCAACATCCGCTATTTTGCCGATGGCAAAGCGGCGCAACAGGCCGGCTTCAGGCCATGCCGCCGCTGTCGCCCCGATGAAGCAGAAACCACCATTCAGGACCGGCGTCGCCGGCAGGCCGTCCGGATCTGCCGTGCCATCATCCGCGAGGAGCAGGACAGGAGCACCTCACCCTCCCCCGCCGATTGCGGCACCATCGCTGCCCGGCTGGGCATTTCCGAACGCCTGCTGCGCAAGACGTTGCGCGATGTACTCGATATCAGCCCGCAGGCCCTGCGTCAGGCCATCCGATATGCAAATTTCCGCGCGCATGTCACCCGCCCCGGCGCCACCGTCACCGCGGCCATGTACGATGCCGGCTTCACCGCCCCCGGCCGATTTTACGCCAGGGCCGCCGCCGCCCTAGGCATGCCGCCGGCCAGCTATCGTCAGGGCGGCGAAGGCGCCGAAATCGCCTGGTGCATGGGACAGACACCAATGGGCGTGTTGCTGGTTGCCACCACTAAGCGGGGGATCGCCCATGCCGCGCTCGGCGATGACCCCACATCCCTGCGCGAGGCGCTGTACCGGACTTTTCCCAAGGCCCGCATTACAGGCGAATCGGTATTCGCCCGAAATTGCTTCGATTCGCTGCGCCGATGGCTCGAAGGACAGGAGAACTGGCCGCTGCTTCCTGTCGATATCCGGACATCGGTTTTTCAGGCTAAGGTTTTTGCATTATTAAGAAATATCCCCACAGGCAAAACATGCCATTACAGCGACCTGGCGGCCGCATTGGGCAACCCGCGGGGGGCGCGGGCTGTCGCCCGGGCCGTCGCCTCCAACCCCGTCGCCCTGGCCATTCCCTGCCACCGGGTCATACCGAAGAATGAAAACGGGGGCGGTTACCGTTGGGGTATCGAACGGAAAAAGAACCTCCTAACCCTTGAAAAACTGCGAAAAACGGGCAACACCCCAAAACAGGGAACACAAAAATAACACGAACACGCCATGGTCATATCTTATCTCTTTAGGTATAGTCATTTTGACAGGAGAGAGGAGAGAACGGCCATGATCACAATACGCAACACGCCGCCGCCGGGGCGGAACGGCGCTACACTCGTTAAAAGCACCGGTGCCAAACTGCATAAAAGACCGGTAACCCCCCACGCCATACCGAACGCAAAATCGAGACAAGGTATTGAAAAACATAATAATCCCGCGACAGGACTGTGTAGCCCCATGGGCAAAAAAATATCTCGCCCGCTTTTGGAGGAAAAAGCCCGGCGGTTGTATGAGCGTGGCCGTGCCGCCTGCAAGGCCGGGTTGCATGAAGATGCGGAAAACTATTTCCTCGCATCGCTGGATTATTGGGAACGACTGGGCAGCGGCGTCGGTATCGTCGAAACGGCAATCGAGTTCGCGGCGCTGGAACGGGCGCGCAACCGCCACCGTTCCGCCGAAACGATCCTGAAAGCCGCCCTTTCGCGTGAGGAAAACATGCCACGCAAATTGACGGAGCAGCTCCTCAAGGCTCTCTCGGGCGGATGACGGCCGCCCCCTTTCCGGTACGGTCCGCCAATCATTCCGCATCCGCATGAACGCCGCAGAAGCCCCCTGGCTATCCCGGGGGTAAAACCGGCGTTCGGCGATACCCGCCTGCACCCTGCAGGCATGCGCTGGCAGGACTGTGGACCGCTTCCTAAATCCTTCATCCGCTCCCGCCGCTATGCTAGGGTCCGGACCCTAAGGGTCAGGGCCCTCGGGTCCCGGCCATGGTACCTGACATCCTGTGGCATACGGGTTGCGGTGGATTTGCATCTCAGCGGGGAATGGATGGATGCGTGGTGTGCGGTTACTGAAAAAATTCGACAATCTGTTCCTGTCATCGCCTGTTCGCGCATTACTCATACCGCTGCCGGGCATCGTCCTGTACCTGCTGCTTTCCTGGCTGTCATTCCGGCTCGGTTTCATTCTTTACGATCCGCTCACCGAATGGCGGGACCTGCTCTCCCTGTGGCTTTTCGCCGCCGTCATCGGCGGCATCAGCGGCTCCGCCAGTTTCACCGCTCTCACCATCCTGCTTCTGGCCGCGTATAATTATCTGAAATTCCTCATTTTCCGCGACGGGATCATCCTCACCGATATCATCAATATCGACGAACTCTTCCAGGTGGCGCCGCCGCTTGACCTGGCGGCGATGATTGCCTCTCTCGCCCTGCTGGCGATTGCTTTTCTGCTGCTGTTTCGCAAGCGCCGCCCGGTCATGCGCCTCGTCATGGTGGCGCTTCATGCGGGGGTGATCGCGCTGTTTATCGCCCGGCCCGATTTGTGGCGGCAGAATCTGCGCTTCACCGATAATTACTTTTTCTACAAGGGCGCCGAATTCCGCTTTTATGGCCTGTATTTCTCGCTGCTCAACTCGGCAGTCGAATATGCCGACCGGCAGCGGCGGATCGCCAGTGTCGCCCCCATGAAGGCACCGCCCGGTTTCGATTACCGCAGCAAGACCCGCTCCCTGCGCCCCGACGGGCGCGACCTGTATGTCGTGCTGCTGGAAAGCTTTGTTCACCCGGCGGATATGACGGCCTTTACCTTCGCCCCCGATCCCGTCGATCCGCTTTTCCGCCTTGTCACGGCAGGCCGCAAGCGTCCCGAAATCATTTCTCCGGTCACCAGCGGCGGTACCGCCATGGCGGAATTCGAATTCCTCTGCGGCGTGCCGGAACTGGCGGCATTTTCGGCCTCCAGCTTCAATGCGATGGATGGCGGCAAGGCCGAATGCCTGCCCCGCCTGCTGCAGCGGGCCGGCTACGGCACCATGGCCGCCAGCCCGGTCAAGGCATCCTTCTATAACGCGCGCCGTGCCTATCGCGCCGCCGGTTTCGGACAGACCTATTTCGCCGAGGATTTCGACATGACCGATATGGACGGCGATTTTCTCAATAACGGCGCGACGCTGGAACAGACCATGAGGCGCGTGCGCGAACAGATCGCCCGCGAACCGGCCCGCCCCCTGTTCAGCTATACGGTCGTCACATCGGGCCATTGGCCGTATGACCTGGATGAAAGCAAACGCCCGCGCATCATCCGCGAAAGCCCGCCAAATCCGCTGGCGCGCAAGATCGTCAACCTCAGCTACTACACCATGAAGGCGGTGGCGCGAATGCGCCGTGAAATCGATGCGCTGGGCCGCGATTATCTTCTGATCGTCTTTGCCGACCACACCCCGCCGGTGACGCTGGAAGAACTGACCGCGCTCGGTTACCGCGGTGCCGACCCTGCCATACCGATCAGCACCCATGCGGTCTTCGCCCGCGCCTTCGATAAAAACGGCCCCATCCCCCTGCCCCGTCTGACCCATTACGAATTATCCCAATGGGCGGCCGACCGCCTTTCCCGACGGGACTGCACCGATGAAACCTGCCTCTACGGCAAAAAACGTTTCATTCATCGCCGGGGCATATTCGACCGGGCCAATCCGGGCAAGCCCCTATGCGCCCCGCCCCGCCTGCGCCGCAGCTATGCCGCACGCGATGCCGATCTGGTACTGGGGCGCGATGCGCCGGTTTCCGATACGGCCCAATGCGATGAAGACCGCAGGCGCGCCGAAGCCCTGAAAGCGCTTTATCTTGAAATCATCCGTCAGGCCCAGCCCGGGGGGCGGGCCGAATGGTAGGCCGCCGCAATAGACGGAACAGGCGCATCTGGCGCCGCTTCGCCATTTCGGCGCTCCTTATCCTCACCGCCATTGTACTGCTGCCGCCAATCATGGCCCTGACAATCACGGACCCGGCCGCCCGCAGCTGCCCGGTGCCGGCGCGCTGGGCGCATCGGGCCGGCAGCTACGGCAGCGATCAGGACACGCCATCCGCCGCGCGGCAGGCCCTGGCGGCCGGTTTCGGGGGTATCGAGGTCGATTACTACTGGCTCGATCGTGAAAAGCGCAGTGCCATTCAGCATTTGCCGCCACCGCCCGGAACGGCCTGGACATCTCTGCAGCTTAAGGATTTTCTTTCCCTGCCCGGGGCAGGAAAGCGGTGCTGGTGGATCGATTTCAAACGCGAAACCCTGGATGCGGGCACCCGCGCCGCGCTGGCCGCCATCGATGCCGAAGTCCGTCGTTCCGGCCTGCAGAGACGCCTGTTCGTGGAAACGACGAACCGCGATATCTATCGCCATATCCGCCGCACCTATCCCGATCTGCTGCCCCTGTACTGGATTCAGCCGAGCTGGTCCCTCTCCCTGCCCGCGAAAATGGCCGAAATTTTCGCGGTTCTCGTTTTCGACCGGGCACCGGCCATTTCCATCGCCCTGCGCAACCTGCGGTTTCCCCTTACCCTGTGGACATGGGGGCGACGGCTGCATGTTTTCGCCCCGGCCAGCGAAAAGGAAATCGCACAGGCCCGCGCAAACGGGGCCGATGTCGTACTCACCATCCTGCCGCCGCCGGGTCAGTCCTGAACCGCATTGCCGTTCACATCGCGCAGCGGCAGGCGCATGATAAACAGCGCCCCCTCATCGGCGGGGCGGCTGAAAGCATCGCCGCCATGACGGCGCGCCACCAGACGGACGATCGCCAATCCCAGCCCGGCCCCGTCCCCCCCCTGGGCGGCGCGGGTG
>JALXAG010000141.1 GCA_026992315.1 Sneathiellales bacterium
CCGAAGGCATGGATCAGCGCATCTATTCCTATTGCGACCGTCTGCTGAAGACCCTGGACGATATGGAGGGGCTGCTGACGGAAAACCGCATCTTCCTGCAGCGCAATGTCGATATCGGCGTGGTCAGTCGCGAGGATGCCGAGGATTGGGGCTTTTCCGGCGTCATGCTGCGTTCCACCGGTACGCCGTGGGATATCCGCAAGGCCCAGCCTTACGAGGTTTACGACCAGCTGGAATTCGATGTGCCCGTGGGCAAGAACGGCGACTGTTTCGACCGTTACCTCCAGCGGATGGAGGAGATGCGCCAGTCGGTACGCATTATCCGCCAGTGCATCGATAAAATGCCCAAGGGGCCGGTGATCACCGAGGATACGCGCTTCGCGCCGCCCCGCCGCCACGAGATGAAAACCTCGATGGAAGCGCTGATTCATCATTTCAAGCTGTTTACCGAGGGGTTCAAGGTGCCCCCGGGCGAGGTTTATTGCGCTGTCGAGGCCCCGAAGGGGGAATTCGGCGTTTTCCTGGCGGCGGACGGAACCGACCGTCCCTATCGCTGCCGCATCGTCGCCCCGGGCTTCAAGCATCTTCAGGCGATGGATTTTCTGTGCAAGGGGCTGATGCTGGCCGATTCGGTGGCCATTCTCGGCAGTCTCGACATTGTTTTCGGTGAGGTGGACCGATGAGCGCTGACAAGCAGGAGAGCTTCTCCTTCAGCCCGGAGAATCTGGAAAAGGCGAAGGCGATCATCGCCAAATATCCGCAGGGCCGCCAGCGCAGCGCCGTGATGCCGCTGCTCGATCTGGCCCAGCGCCAGAACGGCAACTGGCTGTCCGAAGCGGCGATGCATTACGTGGCGGAAATGCTGGATCTGCCGTATATCCGGGTCTATGAGGTGGCATCCTTCTATACGATGTACAACCTGAAGCCGGTCGGGAAATATCATCTGCAGCTTTGCCGGACGACGCCGTGCTGGCTGCGCGGTGCCGGGGATCTGCGCCAGGTGATCAAGGACAAGCTGGGCATTTCCCATGGCGAGACCACGGAAGACGGCCTGTTCACGATGACCGAGGTCGAATGTCTCGGCGCCTGCTGCAATGCGCCGATGGTGCAGATCAACGACGATTATTACGAGGATCTGGACGCCGACATCATGGCCGGGCTGCTCGACAAGCTGGCCAGCGGCGAGGTGCCGCCCGCCGGTTCGCAGAAGGGGCGGCGGGGCTCGGAGCCTTTCGGCGAACGGACGACCCTTCTCGAAAAGGGGGACAGCTGATGCAGCTTCAGGACAAAGACCGCATTTTCACCAATCTGTATCGTGACGGCAGCCCCTGGATCGACGGCGCCAGGGAGCGCGGCATCTGGTCCGGCGTCAAGGAACTGATGGCCAAGGGGCAGGACTGGATCATCGAGGAGGTGAAGCAGTCCGGCCTGCGCGGGCGCGGCGGCGCCGGCTTCCCGACCGGGCTTAAATGGTCCTTCATGCCCAAGGAATCCGATGGCCGGCCTTCCTATCTGGTGGTGAATGCCGACGAATCCGAACCCGGCACCTGCAAGGACCGCGAGATCATCCGTTTCGATCCGCACCGCCTGCTCGAAGGCTGCCTGCTGGCCGGTTATGCCATGCGCGCCGTTGCCGCCTATATCTATATCCGCGGCGAATTCTATAACGAGGCCATGGCCCTGCAGCGGGCCATCGACGAAGCCTACGATGCCGGGATGATCGGCAAGAACGCCTGCGGCAGCGGCTACGATTTCGACATCATCCTGCACCGGGGCGCCGGCGCCTATATCTGCGGCGAGGAAACGGCCCTGCTGCAGAGCCTCGAGGGCAAGAAGGGCCAGCCGCGCCTGAAGCCGCCTTTTCCGGCCAATGTCGGCCTCTATGGCTGCCCGACGACCGTGAACAATGTCGAAAGCATTTCAGTGACCGGCGAAATCCTGCGCCGCGGCGCCTCCTGGTTCAGCAGCCTGGGGCGGCCCAACAATGTCGGAACCAAGCTGTTCTGCGTTTCCGGACATGTGAACAATCCCTGCAATGTCGAAGAGGAAATGGGCATTCCGCTGAAGGAACTGCTGGAAAAGCATTGCGGCGGGGTGCGCGGCGGCTGGGACAATCTGCTGGCGGTCATTCCCGGCGGTTCCTCGGTGCCGTTGCTGCCGAAGCACATCTGCGACGATGTGCTGATGGATTTCGACAGCCTGCGCGAGGTGCAGTCGGGCCTGGGCACGGCGGCGGTGATCGTGATGGACAAATCGACGGATATCGTCGAGGCGATCGCCAATCTGTCGCATTTCTACATGCATGAGAGCTGCGGCCAGTGCACCCCCTGTCGTGAGGGGACCGGCTGGATGTACCGGGTGATGAAGCGGATGGTGCAGGGGCGTGCCGACCGCGAGGAAATCGATCAGCTTCTCGATGTCACCAAGCAGATCGAAGGTCATACGATCTGCGCGCTGGGGGATGCGGCCGCATGGCCGATCCAGGGGCTGATCAGGCATTTCCGGCCGGAGCTGGAACGCCGTATCGAGGAATATCGCCGCGCCGCCGCCTGAGGCGGGCGTACGACGAGCAATTCGGGAGCAATTGATGCCGAAACTAACCGTCGATGGTGTAGAGGTCGAAGTCGAGGCCGGGGCCACGGTCCTGCAGGCCTGTGAAGCCGCCGGGGCCGAGATCCCCCGCTTCTGCTATCACGAACGTCTGGCGATCGCCGGCAACTGCCGCATGTGTCTGGTGGAAATGGAAAAGGCGCCGAAGCCGATCGCTTCCTGCGCCATGCCCGCGGGCGACGGCATGGTCATTCACACCAATACGCCGACCGTGAAGAAGGCGCGCGAAGGGGTGCTGGAATTCCTGCTGATCAACCATCCGCTGGATTGCCCGATCTGCGATCAGGGCGGCGAATGCGATCTGCAGGACCAGGCCATGGCCTTCGGGCCGCTGCACAGCCGCTATCACGAGCCCAAGCGCGCCGTGCCCGACAAATATATGGGGCCGCTGATCGGCACGGTGATGACGCGCTGCATTCATTGCACCCGCTGCATCCGTTTCAGCGAGGAGATCGCCGGTGTCAGCGTTATCGGTGCCATCAACCGCGGCGAACATATGGAGATCACCACCCTCGGTCAGGCCATCACCTCCGAGCTGTCGGGCAATGTGATCGATCTCTGCCCCGTCGGGGCGCTGACATCGAAGCCCTATCAGTTCACGGCGCGGCCGTGGGAGTTGCGCAAGACCGAAAGCATCGACGCCATGGACGCGGTGGGATCGAATATCCGCATCGATGCCCGCGGCAACGAGGTGATGCGCATCCTGCCCCGGCTGAACGAGGATGTGAACGAGGAATGGATTTCCGATAAGACCCGCTTCGTCTATGACGGGCTGAAGCGTCAGCGCCTGGACCGGCCCTATCTGCGCAAGGACGGCAAGCTTACCGCCGTTTCCTGGGACGAGGCGCTGGAAGCGGTCGCCGCGAAGCTGAAGGCCCTGAAGGGCGAGGAGATCGCGGCCATCGCCGGCGATCTTTCGGCGGTCGAGGATCTGGTGGCGCTGAAGGATCTGGTGACCGAGCTGGGCAGCGCCAATCTCGATTGCCGCCAGGACGGCGCCGCCATCGACCCGTCCTGCCGGGCGGGGTATCTGTTCAACACCACCATCGCCGGTATCGAGGATGCCGATGCCCTGCTGATCGTCGGCAGCAATCCCCGTATCGAGGCGCCGATCATCAATGCCCGTATCCGCAAGACCTGGCTGCGCGGCGATCTGAAGATCGGCCTTGTCGGTGCCGCCGCCGATCTGACCTATGCTTACGATCACCTTGGCGAAGGCGGGGATGTTCTGCAGGCGGTGATCGATGGCAGCCATGAATTCGCCACCGTGCTGAAGAATGCCGAAAACCCGATGATCATCGTCGGAACCGGTGCGCTGACCCGTCCTGACGGCGCGGCCGTTCTGGCGGGGCTGCGCAAGCTGGCCGGTGATTGCGGCGCCGTGCGCGATGGCTGGAACGGGTTCAATCTGCTGCATCTGGCCGCCTCGCGCGTCGGGGCGCTGGACATCGGCTTCGTCCCGGGCGAGGGCGGGCGCGATCTGGCCGGCATCATGGCCGGCGCCGCCGCCGGCGAGATCAAGGCGGTGTTCCTGGCCGGTGCCGATGAAATCGACATGCAGGGCCTGGGCGATGCCTTCGTCATCTATACGGGCAGCCATGGCGATGCCGGCGCCCATCGGGCCGATGCCATTCTGCCCGGCGCGGCCTATACGGAAAAGGATGCGACCTGGGTGAATACCGAAGGGCGGGTACAGCAGGGCTTCCGCGCCGTTTTTCCGCCCGGCGACGCCCGCGAGGACTGGGCGATCTACCGGGCGCTTTCCGGCCATCTGGGCAAGCCCCTGCCTTACAATTCGCTTGAAGAGCTGCGCGCGCGCATGGTCGAGGCGGTGCCGCATCTGGGCGCCACCGATACCGTGACGCCCGCCGAATGGGGCGATTTCGGTCAGGCCGGCGCCATCGATGCGGCGGTGCTGCGCACGCCGGTCGAGGATTTCTATCTCAGCAATGCGATCGCACGGGCCAGCGCCACCATGGCGCGGTGCAGTGCCGAACTTCTGGACGCTATTACGGGAGCGACGGGCACCGATGGTTGAACTGTGGAATAACTATATCTGGCCGTTTGCGTGGATCGTTCTGCTGGTGCTGGCGATCGTTGTGCCGCTTCTGCTGGCGGTGGCCTATCTGACCTTGCTGGAACGGCGGGTCATGGGCTTCATGCAGATGCGCTGGGGTGCCAATGTGGTCGGCCCCTTCGGTCTGCTGCAGCCTTTGGCGGACGGTGCGAAACTGTTCCTGAAGGAAACGATCATTCCCACCGGTGCCAACCGCGTGGTCTTCGTCATCGCGCCGATGCTGACCTTCATTCTCGCCTTCATCGCCTGGGCGGTCATTCCCTTCGATGACGGGCTGGTGCTGTCGGATATCAATGTCGGGGTGCTGTATCTGTTTGCCATATCCTCGCTCGGCGTCTACGGCATCGTCATGGCGGGCTGGGCCTCCAATTCGCGTTATGCCTTTCTCGGGGCGCTGCGTTCGGCGGCTCAGATGGTTTCCTACGAGGTTTCCATCGGTTTCGTCATGGTCACGGTGCTGGTTGTCGTCGGTTCGCTGAACCTGACCGATATCGTCATGGCGCAGAAGGAAGGGATGTGGTTCTTCATTCCGCTGTTTCCGATGTTCGTGATCTTCTTCATTTCGGCGCTGGCGGAAACCAACCGTCACCCCTTTGACCTGCCGGAAGCGGAGGCGGAGCTGGTGGCCGGCTATCAGGTCGAATATTCCTCGATGACCTTCGCCCTGTTCTTCCTGGGCGAATATGCCAACATGATCCTGATGAGCGGCATCACCACCATTCTGTTCCTCGGCGGCTGGCTGCCGCCTTTCGATATCGCGCCGTTCAACTGGCTGCCGGGGCCGTTGTGGTTCTTCCTCAAGGTATTGTTCCTGCTGTTCGTCTTCATCTGGGTGCGGGCGACGCTGCCGCGTTATCGTTACGATCAGCTCATGCGGCTGGGCTGGAAGGTGTTTCTGCCGCTGTCGCTGTTCTGGGTGGTGGTCACCTCCGCCGTCGTGGTTGCGTTCGATCTGTTCCCGGCGAAATGAAGAGGGTTAGCCAATGATCCCGATTGCCGCCAAAATTCGCGCCTTGCGCGCATACAGGAAATAGGAGCCTGGACATGTCATTTATCGACCGGGGAATCCGTTCGCTCCTGCTGACCGAGATCGTCAAGGGGATGGCCCTGACGCTGAGCTATATGTTCAGGCCCAAGGCCACCATCGACTATCCCGCCGAAAAGGGGCCGCTGTCGCCCCGTTTCCGCGGCGAGCATGCCCTGCGCCGTTATCCGACCGGCGAGGAACGCTGCATCGCCTGCAAGCTGTGCGAGGCCATCTGTCCCGCCCAGGCGATCACGATCGAGGCGGAGCCGCGCAGCGACGGTTCGCGGCGCACCACCCGCTACGACATCGACATGACGAAGTGCATCTATTGCGGTTTCTGTCAGGAAGCCTGTCCGGTGGATGCGATTGTCGAGGGGCCGAATTACGAATACGCCACGGAAACCCGCGAGGAGCTTTTCTACAACAAGGAAAAGCTGCTGGAGAACGGCGAGATCTGGGAACGGGAAATCGCGGCGAATATCGCTGCCGACGCCCCCTACCGCTGATGGAGTTTCTGGTGACCGGTTTTGCTTATGACTTTTGCGCCGGGGAACCCGGCAGGTCCGGAGTGAGAAAATGATTATCGCCTCTTTGGCATTTTATCTGTTCGCGATAATGACGGTGGGTTCGGCGCTGATGGTGATCGTCGCGCGCAACCCCGTGCATTCGGTGCTGTTTCTGATTCTCGCCTTCTTCAGTTCGGCCGGATTGTTCGTTTTGCTGGGGGCGGAATTCCTGGCGATGATCCTGGTCATCGTTTATGTCGGCGCTGTGGCGGTGCTGTTCATGTTCGTGGTGATGATGCTGGACATCAATTTCGTCGAGCTGCGGCAGGGCTTTCTCGAATATATGCCGATCGGGGCGCTTGTCGCCGTCATTCTGCTGGTCGAGATCGCCATGGTCGCGGCGGCCTGGCATTTCGCACCCGAAGCGCCTGAAGCCATGGCCGCGCCGCTGGCCACGCTCGGCGCCGGGCATAATACCGAGGCTCTCGGCAATCTGATCTACACGAAGTATCTCTACCTGTTCCAGGGCGCGGGCGTGGTGCTGCTGATCGCGATGATCGGCGCCATCGTTCTGACCCATCGCCGCCGCCCGGGCGTCAAGCGCCAGGACATTTCCGAACAGGTGTCGCGCCGCCGCGATCAGGCGGTGGAAATGAAACGGGTCGAGCCCGGACAGGGGGTGTGAGCATGCTTGAAATCGGACTGGGACATTACCTGACGGTCGCGGCCATTCTGTTCACCCTTGGGGTGTTCGGCATTTTCGTCAACCGCAAGAACGTCATCGTCATCATGATGTCGATCGAGCTGATGCTGCTGGCGGTCAATATCAATCTCGTGGCCTTTTCGGCCTATCTGCAGGATATGGTGGGGCAGGTCTTCGCCCTGTTCGTGCTGACGGTGGCGGCGGGCGAAGCCGCGATCGGCCTGGCGATCCTGGTGGTCTATTTCCGCAACCGCGGTTCCATCGCGGTCGAAGATATCAAAGCGATGAAGGGGTGACGGCGCGATGATGTATGTTCTCATCGTTTTTCTGCCGCTGCTCGGCGCCATTCTCGCCGGGTTTTTCAGCTCAGTCCTCAAGGACCGGGGCAGCCAGATCGTCACCTCCGGCTTTCTGGTGGTTTCGGCCCTGCTGTCCTGGGTCGGCTTTTTCGACTTCATGGGCGGTGCCGAACCGCTGACCGTCGATCTGGCCTCCTGGATGCAGGTGGGGGATTTCTCGGTCAACTGGGCGCTGCGCATCGATATGCTGACCCAGGTGATGCTGGTGGTGGTGACCAGCGTTTCCGCCCTGGTGCATATCTACTCGATCGGCTATATGGCGCACGATCCTTCGATCCCGCGCTTCTTCTCCTATCTGTCGCTGTTTACCTTCGCCATGCTGATGCTGGTGACGGCCGATAATCTGGTTCAGCTTTATTTCGGCTGGGAAGGGGTCGGCCTGGCGTCCTATCTGCTGATCGGCTTCTGGTATGAAAAGCCTTCTGCCGGGGCGGCCGCGATCAAGGCGTTCCTGGTCAACCGCGTTGGCGATTTCGGCTTTGCGCTGGGCATTTTCACCCTGTTCTTCATGCTGGGCACCGTCAATTTCGACGAGATCTTCGCCGCCATGCCCGGGCTGGTCGGCAAACAGTTCAACTTCCTGGGCTGGCAGGTCGATGTGATCACCACGGCATCGCTGCTGCTGTTCGTCGGCGCCATGGGTAAATCGGCACAGATCGGGCTGCATACCTGGCTGCCCGATGCCATGGAAGGCCCGACACCGGTTTCCGCCCTGATCCATGCCGCGACGATGGTCACCGCCGGCGTGTTCATGGTTGCGCGTCTGTCGCCGGTGTTCGAATATTCCGAAACGGCGCTGACGGTGGTGACGGTGATCGGTGCGGCGACGGCGTTTTTCGCCGCCACCGTCGGCATGGTGCAGAACGACATCAAGCGCGTCATCGCCTATTCGACCTGTTCGCAGCTCGGCTACATGTTCTTCGCCCTTGGCGTCGGTGCCTATCCGGTGGCGATTTTCCACCTGTTCACCCATGCCTTCTTCAAGGCGCTGCTGTTCCTGGGGGCAGGCTCGGTCATCCATGCGGTTTCCGATGAACAGGATCTGCGCAAGATGGGCGGTCTGGCGCCGCACATCCGCCAGACCTGGATCCTGATGGCCATCGGTTCCCTGGCCCTGGCCGGTATCTTCCCCTTCGCCGGGTATTTCTCCAAGGATGCCATTCTCGAAGCGGCCTTCGCATCGGGCTCGACGGCCGGTGTCTATGCCTATTGGCTGGGTGTCGCCGCGGCGGTGATGACGGCGTTTTATTCCATGCGCCTGTTCATGCTGGCCTTCCACGGCCGCCCGCGGGCGCCGAAGGAGGTGATGGATCACGTGCATGAAAGCCCGAAGGTCATGCTGATCCCGCTCTACTTCCTTGGCGCGGGCGCCATCGCTTCCGGTTTCCTGTTTGCCGGCCCGATGATCGGCGAGGCGTTCAGGGAATTCTGGGGACCGGCGATCTATATCGGCGAGCACAACGAGGTCATGGAGGCCATGCATAACGTGCCCGGCTATGTGAAGCTCCTGCCGCTTCTGGCCGGCATCGGCGGCATTCTGATCGGCTGGATCATGTATGGCTGGAAGACGGATCTGCCGGCTTCCCTGGCGAGGACGCATCAGGTTCTCTATCAGTTCCTGCTGAACAAGTGGTATTTCGACGAGATCTACGATTTCCTGATCGTCCGGCCGATACTGAAGCTTGGCCGCATCCTGTGGAAGCAGGGAGACGGGCGCATCATCGACGGTTTCGGCCCCGATGGCGTCTCGGCGCTGGTCGTGCGCCTGGCACGGCGCGCGGCGGCGCTGCAGACCGGTTATCTCTACCATTACGCATTCGCCATGCTTATCGGCGTTGCGGCGTTGATCACCTATTTCTTCTATAATTTGGGGCTTTGACAGATGAGCGACTTTCCGTGGCTGTCCGTCATCACATTCCTGCCGCTGGTTGGCGTTCTCGTCATCCTGTTCCAGCGCGGGGATAGTGAGGGATCCGTCCAGCAGATACGCAATGTGGCGCTGTGGACATCCGTCTTCACCTTCATTCTGTCGCTTGTCCTCTGGGTGAAGTTCGATACCGGCACCGCCGAGTTTCAATTCGTCGAGGAAGCAGCCTGGATCGGTGAAGGCATCAATTACAAGCTGGGGGTGGACGGCATTTCGGTGCTGTTCATCATCCTGACCACCTTCCTGATCCCGCTCTGTATCCTGGCGAGCTGGAAATCGGTGACCATCCGGGTCAAGGAATACATGATCGCGTTTCTCATCATGGAAACGCTGATGATCGGTGTGTTCTGCGCGCTGGACCTGGTGCTGTTCTACCTGTTCTTCGAAGCAGGGCTGATCCCGATGTTCCTGATCATCGGCATCTGGGGCGGCAACCGGCGGATCTATGCCAGCTTCAAGTTCTTTCTCTATACCCTGCTGGGTTCGGTGCTGATGCTGCTGGCGGTGCTGTATATGTATTATACCGCCGGCACGACCGATATTCCGACGCTGATGGCCTTCAACTTCGATGCCGATGTGCAGAAATGGCTGTGGCTGGCCTTCTTCGCCTCCTTCGCGGTGAAGATGCCGATGTGGCCGTTTCATACCTGGTTGCCCGATGCGCATGTGGAGGCGCCGACGGCCGGTTCCGTCATTCTGGCCGGGGTGTTGCTGAAGATGGGCGGTTACGGCTTCCTGCGCTTTTCCCTGCCGATGTTTCCGTTGGGGACCGAATATTTCGCGCCGCTGATCTTTGCGCTCAGCGTCATTGCGGTGATCTATACCTCCATCGTCGCCTTGGCGCAGGAGGATATGAAGAAGCTGATCGCCTATTCCTCGGTCGCGCATATGGGCTATGTCACCATCGGCATTTTCACCCTCAACCTTCAGGGAGTGGAGGGCAGCATCATTCAGATGCTCTCCCACGGGCTGGTGGCCTCGGCGCTGTTTCTGTGTGTCGGCGTCGTCTACGACCGGCTGCACACGCGTGAAATCGCCCGTTATGGCGGCCTGGCCAGGAACATGCCGCGCTATGCCTTTGTCTTCATGGTTTTCACCATGGCATCGGTGGGGCTGCCCGGTACGTCCGGCTTTGTCGGCGAGTTCATGATCCTGCTCGGGGCCTTCAAGCTGAACACGCTGCTGGGTGCGCTGGCGGCAACGGGGATGATCCTTGGCGCGACCTATGCCCTGTGGCTCTACCGCCGGATCATTTTCGGGCCGCTGCTCAAGGAAGAGCTTAAGAAACTGCTGGACATGGACCGGCGCGAGGTCGCCATTTTCGTGCCGCTGATTGTCGTGACGATCTGGCTCGGCGTCTATCCGGCGGCCTTCTTCAACATCATCGAGGTTTCGGCACAGAACCTCATCGACAATTACCATGCGGCGGTTACCGCGGCGGTTGAGCAGCCGCTGTCCGTTGCGCTCCGCTAGGCACGGGTGTTTGTGATGCTTCAAACGGTCTTTCCCGATCTTTCCGCGGCGACGCCGGAGATTTTCCTGTTCATCGTCGCCATGGCCCTGCTGATGGTGGGCGTTTTCGCCCCGGCGGCGCGCGCCGCCGCCGTGGTCGGCCGTCTGGCCCTGCTGTCGTTGGTTGTTGCGCTCGTCATGGTTCTGATGCAGGACGGGGTGAAGGTGGCGACCTTCGAGAACATGTTCATCGTCGATCGCTTCGCCATTTTCATGAAGGTGCTGGTGCTGATCGGTTCGGCGCTGACCCTGCTGATGTCGGGGCGCTTTTTTGCGGAGATGAACGCCCGCAAGTTCGAATATCCGGTGCTGGTGGTTCTGGCCACGCTCGGCATGATGATGATGATTTCGGCCAACGATCTCATCGCCTTGTATATGGGGCTGGAAATTCAGTCCCTGGCCCTTTACGTGCTGGCCGCCTTCCTGCGCGATCAGGAACGTTCGACGGAGGCCGGGCTGAAATATTTCGTGCTCGGTGCCCTGTCCTCCGGCATGCTGCTTTACGGGGCCTCGATGGTCTACGGTTTCGCCGGGACGACTCAGTTCGCGGCCCTGGCCGCGGTGCTGAAGGGCGGCGAGGTCGCGCCGGGCATCATCGTCGGCATTGTCTTCATCGCCGCGGGGCTGGCCTTCAAGGTTTCCGCCGTTCCCTTCCATATGTGGACGCCGGATGTCTATGAAGGGGCGCCGACACCGGTCACCGCCTTTTTCGCGGTGGCGCCGAAAGTGGCGGCGATTGCCCTGTTCCTGCGCGTCATGCTGGAACCCTTCGGCGGTATCGCCGCCGAGTGGCGGCAGGTGATCGTGTTCCTTTCCGTCGCTTCGATGATCCTGGGGGCGTTTGCAGCCATCCGCCAGAACAATATCAAGCGACTGATGGCCTATTCCTCGATCGGGCATGTGGGCTATGCGCTTCTGGGGCTCGCTGTCGGCACAAGCGAAGGCATCCGCGCCGTTCTGGTCTATATGGCGATCTATCTGACGATGAATATCGGCACCTTCGCCTGCATTCTGGCCATGCGCCGTCAGGGCCAGTATGTGGAACAGATTCCCGATCTCGCCGGTCTGAGCAAGCGCAACCTGCCGATGGCGATCATCATGATGCTGCTGATGTTCTCGCTGGCCGGGGTGCCGCCGCTTGCCGGCTTCTTCGGCAAGTTCTATGTCTTCAAGGCGGTCATGGAGATGTCGGCGCTCAGCAGCGGCTGGACCGTGCTGGCGGTTATCGGCGTCCTCAGCAGCGTTGTCGGCGCTTTTTACTATCTGCGCATCGTCAAGGTGATGTTCTTCGACGAAGCGCTGGAGCCGCTGGATCTGCCGAGCGGGCGCGAACTGGGCCTGCTGATGGGGCTGGCAGGGGCGTTCAACCTGTTCTTCTTCCCCTTTGCCGGGCCGCTGCTGCGGGCGGCGGGAAATGCCGCCGCGGCGTTGTTCTGAGCCTTGAGCGTCTCCGCGCTGCCGGCCGGTTACCGGCTGGAGGCTCATGACAGCCTGGACAGCACCAATGACACGGCCATCGCCGCCGCCCGCGGCGGTGCGCCGGCCGGTCTGGTGGTCACGGCGCGGCGACAACTGGCCGGGCGCGGACGGCGCGGGCGGCAATGGGCCAGCCCCGAAGGCAATCTGTATTGTTCCGTGTTGCTGCGCCCCGAATGCCGTGTGGCGGCGGCGGCGCAACTGTCTTTCGTGGCGGCCGTGGCCCTGGCCGAATGCCTGGCCGCTCATTTGCCTGAACCGCGGCATCTGGGCTGCAAATGGCCCAACGATATCCTGTATGATGGCGCCAAGCTGGCCGGGATACTGATCGAATCCCAAGGCCGTGCTGACGGCATGAGCGAATGGGTTGTGATCGGCAGCGGCGTCAACCTGGCCCATCACCCGCGGAACACCCCTTATCCGGCGACCCATCTGCGCCATGCCGGCGCGACCATTTGCCCCGGAACGCTGCTTGGCGAATATGTCAGGATGCTCGATATCTGGTACGGAAACTGGAAACGCGGGGGATTCGCCCCCGTTCGCGATGCCTGGATGGCCCGTGCCTGTCATCTGGGCGAGGAAATGCTCGCCCGTGCAGGCAACCGGCAATGGCGCGGTGTTTTCGAGGGGCTGGGCGATGACGGTACCCTGCACCTGCGCCTGGCCGATGGCAGCAGGTGCCGGATCGCTGCGGGAGAGGTGTTTCCGGCCACCTGAAGACTTGCCGGGAAATGGAGAATGCGATGCTTCTGGCGATAGATGCGGGCAATACCAATATCACCTTCGCGCTGTTCGAAAATGACGAGATGAAGGGGGAATGGCGGGTCACCACCAACGGCCTGGGCACGGCGGATGAAATTGCCGTCTGGCTGATCCAGCTGATGAAATTCCGCGACCTGCCGGCCGATTGCGTGGACAGTGCCATTATTTCGACGGTGGTGCCGCAGGCCCTGTTCGACCTGCAGCAGCTCTGCCAGCGTTATTTCAGGGTCACGCCGATGATCGTCGGCAGCGACGATGTGGACCTCGGCATCCGGGCGCTGGTCGATCGCCCGCAGGAAGTCGGTGCCGACCGTCTGGTCAATGCCGTGGGGGCGCATGAAAAATATCCGGGGCCAAAGAACATCATCGATTTCGGCACGGCGACAACGCTGGATGTCGTGGATGCCGAGGGGAATTACTGCGGTGGCGTCATTGCGCCGGGGGTCAATCTCAGTCTCGAAGCGCTGCATGCGGCGGCGGCCAAGCTGCCGCGCATTGCCGTCGGCCGGGCACGGACGGTCATCGGCCGGGATACGCAATCCTGCATGCTGTCCGGGATCTACTGGGGCTATGTGGGCATGATCGAAGGGCTGGTGGCCCGGATGGAGGCCGAATTCGGCGAGAAAATGACGGTGATCGCCACAGGCGGCCTGGCCTCGCTGTTCGCCAATGCCACCGACTGTATCGAATATACGGATATGGACATCACCATGCGCGGCCTTCGTGCCATTCACCGCCGCAACAGCAAAGGATAACGGCTTTTGGACGAAGTGAGGAAAGGATTGTATTTCCTGCCCCTGGGCGGGGCGGGGGAGATCGGCATGAATCTCAACCTCTATGCCTGCGACGGCCAATGGCTGATGGCCGATCTGGGCATCGGTTTTGCCGATTCCGGCACGCCCGGCGTGGATATCGTCATGCCGGATCCGGCATGGATTGCCGAACGGCGGGACGATCTTCTGGGCCTGGTGCTGACCCACGGGCACGAGGATCATCTGGGGGCCGTGGCCTATCTGTGGCCGCAGCTTCGCTGCCCTGTCTATGCCACGCGCTTTGCCGCCGAAATTCTGCGCCGCAAGCTTTCCGAACAGGGGCTTGCGGATCAGGTGCCGCTGACGATCGTCGGGGATGAGTCCGTTACCCTCGGCCCCTTTCATATCTCCATGATCGCGATCACCCATTCCATACCCGAGGCACGCTCCCTGGCGATCAGAACGCCCTATGGGACGGTACTGCATACGGGCGATTGGAAGCTCGATGACGATCCGCAGGTCGGGGCGCTGACCGATGCCGCCGCCTATGCCCGGCTGGGGGAGGAAGGCGTGCTGGCGGCGGTATGCGATTCGACCAATATCTTCAATGCCGGGCACAGCGGATCGGAAGCCGATGTTCTGGCCAGTCTGCGCCGCCTGCTGACGGGCCGTCAGGGGCGGGTGGTGCTGACGACCTTTTCCTCGAACATCGCCCGTATTCATACCATCGGCCGGCTGGCGGCCGAGATGGGGCGCCATGCCGTCCTTGTCGGGCGTTCGCTGCTGCGCAATGTGGAAGCGGCGCGCGCCTGCGGCTATCTCGAAGATCTGCCGCCCTTTCTCACGGCCGAGGATGCCGGCTATCTGCCGCGCGAGAAAACCCTGCTGCTGTGTACCGGCTGTCAGGGGGAACCGCGCGGTGCCCTGTACCGCATTGTCGAGGGATCGCATCGGGATGTGGCCCTCAGCCCGGGGGACACGGTGATTTTTTCATCGAAGATCATCCCCGGTAATGAACGGCCGATCGGAAGGCTGATCAACATGCTGGTGCGTGCCGGGCTCGATGTGGTGACGGAAAAGGATGCCATGGTGCATGTTTCCGGCCATCCCGGGCGGGAGGAGCTGACACAGATGTATGAATGGCTGAAGCCGCGCATTGCCGTGCCGGTGCATGGCGAGGACCGGCATATCCGTGCCCATGCGGATTTTGCCCGCTCCCTGGGGGTGGAGCAGGCACCGCGGCTGCGCAACGGCGATCTGCTGCGTCTGGCACCGGAAGGGGCCGAAATCGTCGCCCAGGTGCCTGTCGGCGTGCTGGCGCGGGATGTGGACAGCCTGCTGGACATTCGCGATGAAGTGCTGCAACAGCGCCGCAAGATCATGTATAACGGCGCGGTGGCGGTTTCCGTGGTGCTGAATGCGGCCGGCCGGCTGGCGGCTGCGCCGCAGGTGCGCTTTTCTGGGATTCCGGGCATCGGTCAGCGCCAGATCGATCAGGCGCGTAAGGATGTGGAAAATGCGGTTCTGGGGCTGAAGGCCTCTGCCCGTGCCGCCGACGATGCGGTGGAGCAGGCGGCGGCCCAGGCGGTGCGGCGGCTGGTGCGCCGCCACAGCGGTCGGCGGCCGGTGGCGCTGGTGACGGTGCTGCGCCTTGGGGACGATTGAGAACGACATACAGGAACAGACGGGAAAGGACGGATGAGATGATCGGACGGCTGAACCATGTGGCTATCGCGGTGCCGGATCTGGAAGCGGCCCGCCGGCAGTATCGCGACGTGCTGGGCGCAACCGTATCCGAGGCGGAGGATCTGCCCGAACATGGTGTGAGTGTCGTTTTCGTCAGCCTCGACAATACCAAGATCGAACTGCTGCACCCTTTGGGAGAGAAGTCTCCCATCGCCCGCTTTCTGGAAAAAAATCCCGACGGGGGCATGCATCATGTCTGTTACGAGGTGGAGGATATTATCGCCGCCCGCGACCGTCTGAAAGCACAGGGCGCCCGTGTGCTGGGAGACGGGGAACCGAAGATCGGTGCTCACGGCAAACCGGTTCTCTTCCTGCATCCGAAGGATTTCAACGGCACATTGGTGGAATTGGAACAGGTATGACCGGCTGCTCCGGCCGTGTGAGCCGTTTATCGGGGAGGATATCGTCCCATGTCGCTTAGCAGCGGAATTGTCGCTTATCTGATCATCTGGTGGATGATGCTTTTTATTGTTCTGCCCTTCGGCGTGCAGACGGCGGAGGAAGCGGATGAGGAGCTGGAGGCCGGCCTTGCGACCAGCGCGCCGGTGAAGCCGCGTATCTGGCAGAAATTCGCCATCACGACCTTACTGGCCGCGGTGGTTTTCGCCGGCTATTGGGGGGTGGTTACCTATGACCCCTGGGGCATCGGCAGCTATATCACCGGGCTGAAGCCGGAATGATGGTGAAGCCGGGATGACAGAGGGCTGTCCGGCATGCGATACCCCGCCGCCGGAAGGGGCCTGCCTGGCCAAGGGCGAAACCCGGTTGCGCACAAAGGGGGCCGGGGCGCAAAAGGCGGCGCTGCATAAGCATGATGCGCAGGGGCCGCATAAAAAAAAGACCCGCTCGAGGGGTCTTGCAGATTGGTGTGACGGGCATGTTTGACCGGCATGTCGTCAACACCGGCATGCCATTTGTTTTCGTATTCGGACCACCGTTCCCGGATTATCCGCAGATTGGGTATCATCCGCGGATCATCCGCACACGGGCGATCCTGCGGTGATCCTTGCCGATAATCCTGCCGGTAAGACGACTGTGACAGCCCCCAACCGGCGGGCGATATGCCGGTCTGCTGCATTCCCGCCTGCAGCTTCCGGCTCTCCCTGTTGTCGCACCCTGTTATCCTTGCGCATTAATCTGCGTCTGATGGTTCGCCCTGAAACCGGCATTGTTTAAGAAAAAACGGAAAGCCAGCTTCGAACCTGTTGAATTACGGGTGCTTTTTCCTCCCTAAACCCGGACCCCGATACATTCGGTGGGCTTTTGCTATCAAAGCAAGGGCATAGTAGCGAAGGGCTATTCCGTCGTCATCAAAAAATTTCCGCCCCAATATGGAAAACAAGGGTTTACCGACATATTTTCCCATTCATATATCATAAATTATAATTTGTGATTACAATATGATAGAGGCACTTTTTAATCCAGAATATCAATATGTGAAGTTAATTGCACTGCCTGATGAAGGGATAGGGGGCAGCGGGGGCGTTTCGACCGGGGTATAATAGCCTTCATGCGCTGTGTCCTTGCTGTGATATTATTGGAATCCCTTGTTTTCCCGGCCTTTCAGGCCCGGGCGGGGGAAAAGGCTTCACTGATTCTCCGCTATGGCGACTGTCAGCGAATCACTGCCTATCGCCGGCAGAAGGGCGGGGAGGGTGCCGAATATCGCGAAGGGGTGGATGTGCACGGCCGCCCGGTTCCCCCCGCGGCATTGTATCCGGAACGGCGGATCTTCATCAGCCCGGAAACCCGGATCCGTCTGACGGTGCCGTTGAGGGCGGTGCTGCCGGCCTTGACGGCCCTGCAGGGCGGGGAATCGGATATCGTGATCGGCGACCTTGAAATCGATATCGACGGGAAGGGGATTTTCCTGAACGGCCAGCGCCTCGATGACGACGGGGAGGCCGCCCTGACCGCCGCCTGCCGGGAGGCTTTGCAGCGCCGCTGAATGTCATGGCCGGAAAATCCCGATAAAAGCGGCGCCTCATTATTGCCTTATGAAGCCGCCACCGTCATAAATAGGCGGCAATTTCCGTTCGTTGTTCAGCAGCAGAGGCAAGTGATGCGCCTATCCTCCTATTTTCTGCCGGTCCTGAAGGAAAACCCTTCCGAAGCGCAGATCGTTTCCCACCGTACCATGCTGCGCGCCGGCATGATCCGCCAGTCCGCCGCCGGCATCTATTCCTGGCTGCCGCTGGGGCTGAAGGTGCTGCGCAATATCGAAAACGTGGTGCGGGAGGAACAGGATGCCGCCGGCTGCCAGGAAATGCTGATGCCAACCATTCAGCCCGCCGATCTGTGGCGCGAGAGCGGCCGTTATGACGATTACGGGCTGGAGATGCTGCGCATCCGCGACCGGCACGAACGCGATCTGCTCTACGGTCCCACGAACGAGGAAATGATCACCGATATCGTTCGCGGTACGTTGCGCTCCTACCGCGATCTGCCGAAGCTGCTTTATCATATCCAGTGGAAGTTCCGTGACGAGGTGCGCCCCCGTTTCGGTGTCATGCGCGGGCGCGAATTTCTGATGAAGGACAGCTACTCCT
>JALXAG010000142.1 GCA_026992315.1 Sneathiellales bacterium
CGCTGAATCCAACTCCCTGCCTATCACAGGGAAAAATAACTTTCCACAATTTGAAGGCAAAAATGTGTGATTATTGTCACCCTGTGCCCAAAAGGCCGCATTTTCTTTGGCCGAAAGCCAAAAGCGGCCCCCGAAAACATCCTCCGGTCCCCTGCCGGCAAAGCTTCTTGCCATTACATAAAGATATGTTTATATGGTGATCCAGACGATGGAGCACCATGGAAACCATACTGACAGAACTGAAGGCGGCAGGCGAACCCACAAGGCTGAGAATCCTCGCCCTGTGCCGGGAATGCGAACTGACGGTGACGGAACTGACCCAGATTCTGGGCCAGAGTCAGCCGCGCGTCTCCCGGCATCTGAAGCTGCTTTGCGAAGCCGGCCTGCTGGAACGTCACCGCGAAGGGGCCTGGGCCTTCTTCCGTGTGCCCCATGACAACCGCAAAGAACCGGCCCGGCTGGTCGATTTTCTGACGCGCAGCCTGAAAGAGGATCCCGATCCGGTACTATGCCAGGATCGCAGGCGCCTCGATGCCGTCAAGGCGGCACGCCTTGCCGCTGCGCAGGCCTATTTCGATGCCAATGCCCGCCGCTGGAATGAATTGCGTTCGCTCTATATCGCCGAGGAAATGGTCGAACAGGCCCTGCTCGATACCCTGAAGGGGCGCCATATCGGCGATTTTCTCGATATCGGCACGGGAACCGGGCGCATATTGGAGATCATGCATCCGCGCATCGGCCGCGGCACCGGTATCGACCTGAACAAGGAGATGCTGGCCGTCGCACGGGCACGGCTGGAATCGGTCGGCGCGGCCAACTGCACCTTGCGCCAGGCGGATATGTATGCCCTGCCCTTCGCCGATGACAGCCAGGATGCCATATGTATTCATCAGGTTCTGCACTATGCCGACGATCCCGCCGGCGTGCTGGGCGAAGCGGCCCGGGTTCTGCGGCCCGGCGGCATATTGCTGGTGGCCGATTTTCTGCCCCATGATGTCGATTTCCTGCGCGAGGAACACGCCCACCGCCGCCTCGGCTTTGCCGAGGAGGAAATGTCCCGCTGGCTGGAGGGGCTCGGCCTGAAGATGACCGATATCCGCAAACTCGCCGGTCAGCCGCTGACGGTGGCGCTGTGGTGCGCGGAAAAACCGGTGGACAAACCAGCAGAAGACAATGCCCCGGCAGCCATGGCCGGCAAAGTTACAGGCACCAATTCTGGAGAAATATCTTGAGCATGAACACATCACCGGGACTGGGGGTCTCCTTCGAGTTTTTCCCGCCGAAAACGCCGGAGATGGAGAAAAGCCTGTGGAAGGCGATTGCCCGGCTGGAACCGCTGGCACCACGTTTCGTCTCCGTCACTTATGGGGCCGGGGGGTCCACCCGCCGGCGTACCCATGACACGGTCGCCCGCATTGCACGGGAAACCAGCATGGCACCCGCGGCCCATCTGACCTGTGTCGGCGCCAGCCGCGAAGAAGTGAACGCCGTCGCCCGCGACTATCATGCCGCCGGGGTGCGGCGCATCGTCGCCCTGCGCGGCGATCCGCCGGAAGGGGAAAGCCGCTTCACCCCTGCCCCGGACGGTTACGGCAGTTCCGTCGAGCTGATCGAAGGGTTGCGCCGGATCGGCGATTTCGACATCTACGCCGCCGCCTATCCGGAAATCCATCCCGAGGCGCGCTCCGCCCAGGCGGATCTGGATTTTCTCAAGCGCAAGGTGGATGCCGGGGCCAGCCTGCTGATCACGCAGTTCTTCTTCGATGCCGATATTTTCCTGCGTTTCCGCGACCGCGCCGCCGCCGCCGGAATCGAAGTGCCGATCGTGCCCGGCATTCTGCCGGTGACCAATTTCCGCACTGTCCAGCGCTTTGCCGCCATGTGCGGCGCCTCGGTGCCGGCGTGGATGGCCCATATGTTCGAGGATCTGGACGACGACCCCGCAACCCGCCAGATGGTCGCAGCCGTCACCGCCGCCGAACTTTGCGCCAAGCTGCGCGAGGCGGGGGTAAAGGATTTCCATTTCTACACCCTGAACCGCGCCGATCTGACCTATGCCATCTGCCACATTCTGGGCGTGCGCGGCGCCGCATCCCCCATCGAATTCCGGGAGCAGAAATAAAAATGACCGATACACGCGCCGAACGGACGGCCCTGCTGGAACGCATCGCCGGGGAGCGGATTCTCATCCTCGACGGTGCGACCGGCACCATGATCCAGTCGCACAATCTGCAGGAAGCCGATTTCCGCGGCAGTCGCTTCGCCGATTTTCCCCACGATCTGCGGGGCAATAACGACCTTCTGTGCCTGACCCGACCCGACATCATCGCCGGCATCCACCGCCAGTTTCTGGAAGCGGGCGCCGATATCATCGAGACCAACAGTTTCAACGCCACCACCTTGTCGCAGGCCGATTATCACATGGAGGAGATCGTCGGCGAACTGAACCGGGAAGCGGCACGCATCGCCCGCGCCGAGGCCGACCGCATGAGCGCCGAAACGCCGGACAAGCCCCGTTTCGTCGCCGGGGCGATCGGTCCGACGTCGAAAACCGCCTCGATCTCGCCCGATGTCAACGATCCGGGATATCGCGCCGTCACCTTCGACGATCTGCGCCTTGCCTACCGCCAGGCAGCCGAAGGGCTGATTGCCGGCGGGGCCGATCTGATACTGGTGGAAACGATCTTCGACACCCTGAATGCCAAGGCCGCCCTGTTCGCCCTTGAAGAGCTGTTCGAGGAAACCGGCGAACGGTTGCCGATCATGATTTCCGGCACCATCACCGATTTGTCCGGGCGCAACCTGTCCGGCCAGACGGCGGAGGCCTTCTGGAACTCCGTCTCCCATGTCAGGCCGTTCAGCGTCGGGCTCAACTGTTCGCTCGGCGCCAGGGAACTGCGCCCCTATATCGCCGAATTGTCGCGGGTTGCCGATACGCGCATCAGCGCCTATCCCAATGCGGGCCTGCCCAATGAATTCGGCGAATACGACGAACGGCCGGAGGATACCGCCGCCATGCTGCGCGAATGGGCCGAAAGCGGCCTGGTCAACATCGTCGGCGGCTGCTGCGGCACCCGCCCCGATCATATCCGCGCCATTGCCGCCGCCGTCGAGGGCATCCCCCCGCGCCCCATTCCCGTTATCGAACCGAGGCTGCGTCTGTCAGGCCTCGAACCCTTCGAGTTGAGAACATGAGCGAAAATCTACCCGTCTCCCAGGCCGGATTCGTCAATATCGGCGAACGCACCAATGTCGCCGGTTCCGCCCGCTTCAAGCGCCTGATACTGGAAGGCGATTTTGACGCGGCACTGGATGTCGCCCGCCAGCAGGTGGAAAACGGCGCCCAGATCATCGACATCAATATGGACGATGCGATGCTCGATGCCGAAGAGGCGATGGTCCGTTTCCTCAGGCTGATCGCGGCGGAACCGGATATCGCCAAGGTGCCGATCATGATCGATTCCTCCAAATGGTCGGTGATCGAAGCGGGGCTGAAATGCGTTCAGGGCAAGCCGATCGTCAATTCCATCAGCCTGAAGGAAGGCGAGGAACCCTTCCTGCACCAAGCCCGCCTGATCCGCCGCTATGGCGCCGCCGTTGTGGTCATGGCCTTCGACGAACGGGGACAGGCCGATACGGCTGATCGCAAATACGAAATCTGCGAGCGTTCCTACCGGCTGCTGGTGGACAAGGTCGGCTTCCCGCCGCAGGACATCATCTTCGATCCCAATATCTTCGCCGTCGCCACCGGCATGGAGGAGCACAATAACTACGCCCTCGATTTCTTCGAAGCGACCCGGCGCATCCGCGAAAACCTGCCCCATGTCCATGTTTCAGGCGGGCTGAGCAATGTTTCCTTCTCGTTTCGCGGCAACAACATGCTGCGCGAAGCCATGCATGCGGTGTTCCTCTATCACGCCATCCCCGCCGGCATGGATATGGGCATCGTCAATGCCGGGCAGCTGATGGTCTATGAAGACATTCCCGAGGAACTGCGCGAACGCATCGAGGATGTGCTGCTCAACCGCCGCCCCGACGCCACCGACCGGTTGCTTGAAATCGCCGACCGGTACAAGGGCGGCGGCAAGAAACGCGAAGTCGATCTGTCCTGGCGCAAGGGCGATGTGCAATCGCGCCTGACCCACGCGCTGGTCAACGGCATCACCGAATATATCGAACAGGACACCGAAGAGGCCCGCCAGGCTGCCGAACGGCCGCTCGATGTGATCGAAGGACCGCTGATGAAGGGAATGAACGTCGTCGGTGACCTTTTCGGCGCCGGCAAGATGTTTCTGCCCCAGGTGGTCAAAAGCGCCCGGGTGATGAAAAAGGCCGTCGCCTATCTTCTTCCCTTCATCGAGGAGGAAAAGCGCCGCCTCGGCACCACCGACAAGGCCGCGGGCAAAATCGTCATGGCCACGGTAAAGGGCGATGTTCACGATATCGGCAAGAACATCGTCGGCGTCGTTCTGCAATGCAACGGCTATGACATCGTCGATCTGGGGGTCATGGTGCCTTCGGCCAAGATCCTCGCCACCGCGCGCGAGGAAAAGGCGGATATCATCGGCCTGTCCGGGCTGATCACCCCCAGCCTGGAAGAGATGACCTATATCGCCCGGGAAATGGAACGCGAGGGCTTCACCCTGCCGCTGATGATCGGCGGGGCCACCACCAGCAAGATGCATACCGCCGTGAAGATCGCGCCCGGCTATTCCGGCCCGGTGATCCATGTGCCGGATGCATCGCGGGCCGTCGGCGTCGCCAGCCAGCTTCTGGCCGAAGACAGCAGCGCCTATACCGCCGCCATCCGCGCCGAATACGACCAGCTGCGCGAAAACCACGCCCGCGGACAGGACAAGGGCGAACGGCCCTCCCTGGCGCAGATTCGCGAGAACCGCGAAAAGATCGACTGGAAGGCAGAGGATATCGCCCGCCCGCGTGACCTTGGGGTACGGAATTTCGACGATTACGATCTGGCCCGTCTGCGCGATCGCATCGACTGGAAGCCGTTTTTCACCACCTGGGAGCTGGCCGGGCGCTTCCCCGATATTCTCGACGATCCGGCAGTGGGCGAGGCGGCACGATCCCTTTACGACGATGCGCAGGCGATGCTGGATCGCATCATCGATGAAAAATGGCTGCAGGCCCGCGCTGTCATCGGCCTGTGGCCGGCGGCGGCGGTTACGGACGATGTCGAGGTGTTCTCGGAAAAGGAGAATGGCGAAACCCTGGCCGTTCTGCACTTCCTGCGCCAGCAGATGAAGCGCGGCGCCGGACGGCCCAATCTCTGCCTGGCCGATTTTATTGCCCCGAAGGATAGCGGGGTGAAGGATTATATCGGCGCCTTCGCCGTCACCGCCGGTATCGGTATCGACGAGATCGTGGGCGATTTCGAACGCCATAACGACGATTACAATTCCATCCTGCTGAAATCCCTTGCCGACCGGCTGGCGGAAGCCTTCGCCGAACATATGCACGAACGGGTGCGGC
>JALXAG010000143.1 GCA_026992315.1 Sneathiellales bacterium
TGTGTTCATTGTCGACAAGGAACCCCTTGGCCTGCGCGGCGAGGTGGGGGAGACCCTGCGCATTCTCAAGCGCCGCGGCACCCGGCTGGTGCTGGGGCTGCGCGACGTGATGGACGAACCCAGCCTTCTGGTGCCGGAATGGGAACGCAAGAACGCGATGCCGGCGCTGGAACATCTTTACGATCAGATCTGGATCTACGGTCTGCCGCAGATTCACGATCCCCTGGCCGGTTTCGACCTGCCCGAGGCGGTGCGCAGCAAGATCATCTACACCGGTTATCTGCCGCGCCATCCCGAAGGGGTGGTCAACCCCCAGCTGCCGGAAATCACCAGGCGCCCTTACCTGCTGGTCACCACCGGCGGCGGCGGCGATGGCGAAGGGCTGGTCGAATGGGTGCTGCGCGCCTATGAACACGACCCGCTGCTGCCCTATCCGGCGCTGATCGTGCTGGGGCCGTTCATGAAGCCGGAAAAGAGGGCCGAATTCATCGCCCGCGCCGAAAAGATGAAGCGGGTGGAGGCGATCACCTTCGATGCTCATCTGGAAAGCCTGACTGCCGATGCCGCTGCCGTCGTGGCCATGGGCGGCTACAATACGTTTTGCGAAATTCTCTCCATGGACAAGCGCGCCCTGATCATTCCCCGGCGCAAGCCGCGTCTGGAACAGACGATCCGCGCCACCCATGCCCAGAAGCTGGGCCTTGTGCAGATGCTGGCCGCCGATGACGGCAAATACGACCCGGAAGTGATGGCCGCGGCGCTCCGCCGCCTGACCCGGCAGAAGCGCCCCTCGGAGGTGGTGGTGCCGGGTCTGCTCGAAGGGCTGGTCAATGTCAACCGGCTGATCGAGCCCTGGCTGCGCGGCGCCAAGGGCGAACAGGCGGCGGAAACCACGCCGGTTCATCTCTCCGATCATCGCTAGGGGGCGGGATCGCATGTTCGCTTCCCGCGGGGGCAGGCTCCGCTGCGCTTTCGTTCTAAAGGGCTATCCGCGGCTGTCGGAAACCTTCATCGCCCAGGAAATCCGCGCCCTTGAGGAACGCGGCCTCGATATCGTCATCTATTCGCTGCGCCATCCGACCGATAAGGCGGTTCATCCCGTCATCCGGGAAATCCGCGCGCCGGTCGTCTATCTGCCGGAATATCTCTATCGCGAGCCCTGGCGCGTCGCCCGGGCGGTTCTGGCCCTGCGCCGTCATCCGCGGCTGAAGGAACTGCTGGGCCTGTGGTGGCGCGACCTGCGCCGCGACCCCACCCCCAACCGTGTCCGCAGGCTGGGTCAGGCGCTGGTGCTGGCCCATGAGATCGATCCGCGGATCGGCCGTATCCATTCGCATTTTCTGCACACGCCGGGATCCGTCGGCCGTTATGCCGCCCTGCTGACAGCCCTGCCCTGGAGCTGTTCGGCCCATGCCAAGGATATCTGGACCCTGCCGGCATGGGAAAAATGCGAAAAGCTCGCCGCCTGCGACTGGCTGGTCACCTGCACCGCCTTCAATGCCGATCATCTGGCCGCGCTCGCCCCGCCGGGGCGGGTGGAACTGGTCTATCACGGGCTGGATCTGCAGCGCTTTCCGCCGCCGCCAAAGCGCGAATCGCCGCCTGCCGGTCCGCTGAAACTGCTGTCGGTGGGCCGGGCCGTGGCCAAAAAGGGTTATGACGATCTGCTGCAGGCACTGGCGGCATTGCCGGCGGATATCGACTGGCATTTCACCCATATCGGCGGCGGTCCGCTGCGCGATGCGCTGAAGCGACAGGCCGCCGGTCTCGGCATCGGCGGGCGGATCGACTGGCGCGGCCCCCGCACCCAGGCGGAGGTTCTGGCGGCTTATCGCGCGGCGGATCTTTTCGTTCTCGCCAGCCGCATCACCGATGACGGGGACCGCGATGGCCTGCCCAATGTGCTGATCGAGGCCCAGTCCCAGGCCCTGCCCTGTATCGCCACGGCCGTATCGGGCATTCCGGAACTGATCCGTGACGGCGAAAACGGGCTGCTGGTCACAGCCGGGGACATACCCGCCCTGACGGCGGCGATCCTGCGCCTGGCGCGCGATCCCGGTGAAAGGCAGGCGATGGGCCGGGCCGGGCAAAAGATCGTGCGGGAGAATTTCGATCTGCAGCGCTGCATCGCCCGGCTGGCGGAAAAATTCGCCTTGCCCGCCGCCGAAGAGAAGTCCGCCGCCGAAGGGGAATCCGCCGCCGGGGCGGAGGCAAGGCCGTGAGGATCGCCTTCTATGCGCCGTTGAAGGCGCCCGATCATCCAGTGCCTTCCGGCGATCGGACGGTGGGGCGGCTGATCTTCGCCTGTCTGCGCCGCGGCGGGCACGATCCCTTCATCGTCAGCCGGTTGCGCAGCCGTGCCGCCCAGGCCTCCGATCAGCGGGAAATCCGTCGGCGGGCGGAGGCAGAGGCGGAACGCCTGATTGCCGGATGGGGGCGGGACTGGCAGGCCGATCTGTGGCTGACCTATCATCTCTATTACAAGGCGCCCGACTGGGTCGGCATGCGGGTCTGTCGCGCGCTCGGCCTGCCCTATGTCGTGGTCGAACCCTCCATCGCGCCAAAGCGTGCGGACGGCCCCTTTGCCCCGGGGCATCGTGCCAGCCTGCAAGCGCTGCATCGCGCCGCGGCCGTCATCTGCATGACCCGTCATGACATGGCCTGTGTCGCCGCCGCCCTGCCCGAGGACCGCGCTCCGTTGTGGCTGCCGCCGTTTATCGATGCCGATGCCTGGCCGCAACCGGAAGCGGGGCGGGCAAGAAGCGATATCGGCGAACGTTTCGGAACCGATCCGTCGCGGCCCTGGCTGCTGGCGGTAGGCATGCTGCGCCACGGCGATAAACTGGCTTCTTACCGGGCGCTGGCGGCGGCGCTGCATCGTCTGGGCCGCGATGACTGGCAATTGCTGATCGCAGGCGACGGTCCGGCCCGGCCCGGGGTCGAGGCGCTGTTCTCGCCCTTTGCGGGACGGGTGTTCTTCGCCGGACAGGCCGACCGGGACTTGCTGTCCTCTCTTTATGCCGCAAGCGATCTGTTCGTCTGGCCCGCGGTCAACGAGGCCTATGGCATGGTCTTTCTCGAAGCCCAGCTTCATGCCTTGCCGGTGGTGGGGGCACAAACGCGCGGTGTGCCCGATGTGGTGCGGCACGGGGAGACCGGCCTGCTTGCCGAAGCCGGCAACGATGCGGCATTTGCCGCCGCCATTGCCGCGCTGCTCGACGATGTGTCCCGCCGCTGCCGCATGGGCGCGGCAGGGCGGCGTTTCGTTCTGGAGGATCGGGGCATGGACAAGGCCGCGACACGGTTGGGGGCGATGCTCAATGACGGCTGAACTGATCATGTTGCGCCACGGGCGCACGGCCTGGAATGTGGCGGGGCGGCTGCAGGGGCGCAGCGACATTCCCCTGCTGCCGGAAACCGAGGCGGCCTTGTCGCGCCTGCGCGTGCCCGCCCCTTACGATCGCTGGCGCTGGCTATCCAGCCCGCTGATCCGGGCGCGGCGGACAGCGGAAATTCTCGCCGGGCGGGCGGTAGCAACCGATCCGGCCCTGATCGAGATGGATTTCGGCGCCTGGGAAGGCGAATATCTGGCTGAACTGCGTCGACGGGATCCGGCCGGCATGAAGGCAAACGAGGACCGCGGCCTCGATATGCAGCCCCCGGGCGGGGAAAGCCCGCGCATGGTGATGGAACGGCTGCGTCCTTTTCTTGCCGGGCTGGCCGCCCGTGACGAGCGGGTGATCGCGGTGGCCCACAAGGCACTGATCCGGGCGTTGCTGGCGATGGCGACCGGCTGGCCGATGCTGGGGCGGGCGCCGGTGAAGCTGGACTGGGGCGCCCTGCACCGTTTCGGCCTGGATGACGAAGGCGGTATCCGCCTGATTGAAGCCAATATTCCGCTGGAGGCGAAATGAACGCTGATGCAATGCAAGGCAGGCGGGTTTTCTTTTATGTGCAGCATCTGCTGGGCATCGGTCATCTGAAACGGGCGGCGACCCTGGCCCGGGCAATGGTCCGTCATGGGCTGGATGTCACCGTTGTCTCCGGCGGCATGCCGGTGCCGGGGCTAAATATCGGCGGGGCACGGCTTGAGCAATTGCCGCCGGTACGGGCCACGGATCTGCGTTTCAAGCAACTGGTGGATGAGCACGACCGCCCGATCGACGATGCCTGGCGGCAGCGCCGCCGCGCGGCCCTGATCGATGCCTGGCAGCGGCATGAGCCGCATGTGCTGCTATTCGAGCTGTTTCCCTTCGGCCGCCGGCAGATGCGCTTCGAATTGCTGCCATTGCTCGATGCGGCAATGCAGCGGACGGCGCGCCGTCCGGTGGTGCTGTCCTCGGTCCGGGATATTCTGGTCGCCCAGCACAAGCCCGAACGCAATCTGGAAATGGTCGAGCGCGTCCGGCGCTATTTCGACGGGGTCCTGGTCCATGGCGATCCCGATTTCTGCCCTTTCGAGCGGACTTTTCCCCATGCCCGCGAAATTGCCGACAAGCTGCATTATACCGGCTATGTGGCCGATGAAACCGGTTCGGCGGCAGGCAGAACGACCGATGGCAATGGCGAGGTGATCGTTTCCGCCGGTGGCGGCGCCGTCGGCTTCGAACTGCTGCGCTGCGCCGTTCAGGCCCGGCCGCTGTCGGCGGCGCGCGATCTGCCCTGGCGGGTGCTGGCCGGCGTCAATGTTCCGGAAGAGGATTTCGCCATGCTGCGGGACATGGCGGGGGATGGCGTCATCGTCGAACGGGCGCGCAGCGATTTTCCCGCCCTGCTGACAGGGGCGCGGCTGTCGGTCAGCCAGGGCGGCTACAATACGATGATGGAGGTTCAGAAGGCGGGCATTCCGGCCCTGGCGGTGCCTTATGCCGGCGGTATCGAAACCGAACAGACGCTGCGCTGCCGTCTGCTTGCCGAGCGCGGCGCCCTGTGCCTGCTGAATGAACGGGATCTGACGCCGGCTTCCCTGGCCGCGGCCATCGACCGGGCGTTGACGCTGCAGCTCCCCTCCCGCCCGGTTCTGGACATGAACGGAGCGGAAAGATCGGCGGCGCTTATCGGCCGGTATGCCCGGCAGGCGGGGTGGGAGTGAGCGCCATGGCCGATCTGCCGTCATTGCGCCGGGTGCTGGATGAATGGGGCGAGGCCGGGCAGGTGGCGCGGTTTTGGTGGCGCGATGACGATGCCACCGCCCGGACACCGGCATTGGAGCGGCTGCTGGCGATCGCCGCCGATTACGATGTCCCGTTGTGTCTGGCGGTGATTCCGGCAACGGCGGAACTGGAACTGAATATCTGCCTTGGTGCCGCCATGCCGCAACTGACCCTGGCCCAGCATGGCTTTGCCCATGTCAACCACGCCCCGGACGGGGAGAAGAAAAGCGAGTATCCCGCACATCGCGACCCGGCGGATGTTGCGGCAGAGCTTCGCCATGGGCGGGCGCGGCTGCAGGGGCTATGCGGTGTCGGCCCGGCGCTTTTCGTCCCGCCATGGAACCGGATCGACCCGGCCTTCGCCCCGGCGTTGCGCGCTGCCGGTTTTGCCGCATTGTCGCGTTTTACCGACAGGGAGGGCGGATTTAAGGGTTTCGTCATGCTTGATACGCATATTGATCCCGTCGCCTGGCGCGACGGCGGCGGCCTGGTTGCGGAGGAGGTCTGGCTCGGCATGCTGCACACGGCGCTGGAGAAGCGCGCAGGCGGCCGGGTCGCGCCCGATAAGCCCATAGGCCTTCTCAGCCACCATCTGGTTCACGATGAGGCCCTGTGGAATTTTATCGAGGATTTTGTGCGCATCGTTACAGACCATCCGGCTGGCGAGTGGATCGATGCCGGTGAATACGTCACAATGCGCGAAGTGTTGTGAGAACGAAAATATGAGGCAATGAGGATCCGCCAGATGAACGGATGCGTATGACCATGGAACACCGCTATCCCCGGAGGGTCATTCTTGGCGATTATTTCCGTGCCGGAACGGGACTGGCGTTGACGGCGGGTCCGCTCTTGCTCGTTCACCCGGCATCTGTCATGGTTTACGTTCTCGGGGGGCTAGCCGCCCTGTTCGGTGTGTTCGGCATACGCACCGCCTGGCGGCAGGCGACATATATAAGGGCCGATGACAAGGGCATAGAACAAACAGGCCCTTTCGGCGTAGCGTTTGACTGGGAGGAGTTGCGCGAAATCAGGTTGCGTTATTTTTCGACGCGGCGGGACCGTGCCGATGGCTGGATGCAGCTCAGCCTGCGGGCTGGCGGGGGGCGGCTGCGCATCGATTCCGGTATTGAGGATTTTCTGAATCTGGCCCGTCTTGCGGCGGCAAAGGCTGCCGATGCGGGTATTGAGCCCGATGCCGCGACCATCGCCAATTTCGAGCAGCTCGGATTTACGGGTTTCACGCCCGGGGGATTGACGGAACGGATGACGGCAGAGGGTGAAGCCGTTCTTCCGCCCGGCGGGGAGAAGGGTGAGGCATGAACAATGTCCTGAGGGTTCGGGACCTGCGGGTCGAGTTTCACGTATCCGAAGGCGTGGTAAAGGCGGTGGACGGGGTGTCCTTCCGCATTCCCGCCGGCAAGACCGTGGCCCTGGTGGGCGAAAGCGGTTCGGGCAAGTCGGTCATTTCGCAGTCGATCATGGGGATCCTGCCGAAATCGGCGCGAATCACCAGCGGCGAGATCCTGTTCTTCGATCCCGACAAGCCCGGCACCTTTCAGGATATCGTCAAGATGAAGCCCGACGGCCTGCCGATGCGCCAGTTGCGCGGCGGGCGGATCTCCATGGTGTTTCAGGAGCCGATGACCTCGCTGTCGCCGCTGCACACCATCGGGGATCAGATTTCCGAAGCGGTGCTGCTGCACCGCAATGCCGGGCGGCGCGAGGCGATGGAAATGACCCGGGACATTCTGCGCCTGGTCGGTTTCCCCGATCCCGATCACGCGCCGAAGATCTATCCTTTCGAGCTCTCCGGCGGGTTGCGCCAGCGGGCCGTGATTGCCATGGCCCTGGTCTGTCATCCGGCACTGCTGATCGCCGACGAGCCGACGACGGCGCTGGACGTGACCATTCAGGCGCAGATCCTGAAGCTGATGAACGATCTGCAGGCCGAGCTGGGCATGGCGATCCTGATGATCACCCACGATCTGGGCGTGGTCGCCAACATGGCCGATGAAATCGTCGTCATGTATCACGGTCAGGTCATGGAACGCGGCACGCTGGAGGATATTTTCACCGATCCGCGCCATCCCTATCTGAAGGCATTGCTGCATGCGGTGCCCCGTTTCGACATGAAACCGGGGGAACGGCTGGTGCCGATCCGCGAAATCAAGCAGTCCCATGCCCATCTGCTGGCGGGCAAGGAGCCCTGGCCGCCCGAAGCCGACAAGGCCGGCCCGCTTCTGGATGTGAAGAACCTGACCAAATGCTTCACCACCAAGAAAAAGGGCTTCGGTGTCCATAAGGCGCAGAAGATTCTGGCGGTCGATGACGTCAGCTTTTTCATCAACCATGGCGAATGCCTGGGGCTGGTGGGCGAATCCGGCTGCGGCAAGACCACGACCAGCAAGATCCTGATGCGGGCGCTCAGCGCCGATGGCGGCAGCGTCACTTACAACGATCGCGGCAAGCTGATCGACGTGCTGGCGCTGAAGGACAAGGCGCTGTTCGACTTCCGCCGCAAGATGCAGTTCATGTTTCAGGATCCGTATTCATCGCTCAACCCGCGGATGACGGTATTCGACATCATTTCCGAACCGCTGGTCATTCACGATATCGGCGATCAGCACGAACGCGGCGAGCGGGTCAAGGAGCTGATGGGGCTGGTCGGGCTGGATGCCCGTTATCTCAGGCGTTATCCGCACAGTTTCTCCGGCGGCCAGCGCCAGCGCATCGGCATTGCCCGGGCCCTGGCCCTGCAGCCGGATCTGCTGATCTGCGACGAGCCGGTTTCGGCGCTCGATGTCTCCATTCAGGCGCAGATTCTCAATCTTATGATCGATCTGAAGGACGAGCTGGGCCTGACCTTTCTGTTCATTTCCCACAATCTGGCGGTTGTCGATTACATCGCCGACCGCATCGCCGTCATGTGCCGGGGGCGACTGGTGGAAACAGCGCCGAAACGGGCCTTGTTCAGCAATCCGGTTCATCCCTATACCAGGGCGCTGCTGGCGGCGGTGCCCAAGCCGGACATTCATGCCCGCCTCGATCTATCGGCGCTGATGGAGGGCAAGGCCTCCGAGCCCACGGCCTGGCCCGCGCCGTTCACGGTCGGCGGCGGGCGGCGGCTGCGCATGCACGATCTGGGCGGCGGGCATTTCGTCCGTGCCGCGGAAGACGCATCCTTCGCGGAGGTGGCATGATGACCGCTCGCATGAAATTGCTTTGTCTGGCCGTGCTGGCGGCGGGGCTGCTGCCCTGGGCGGGCGCGGTGCGTTCGCAGGCGCTGGTGGAGCCGCCCTTTTTCCGGGATGCCGTGGCGGCCGGCACCCTGCCGCCGGTCGAACAACGCATGCCGGAACATCCGCGCGAAGTGGCCTTTGACGGCAAGCGGCGCAAGCTGGGCCGTCAGGGCGGGGAGCTGACCATGCTGATCGGCCGCAGCAAGGATACGCGCCTGCTGGTGGTTTATGGCTATGCGCGCCTCGTCACCTATGACGAGAAGTACAACCTGCGCCCCGATATTGTCGAATCGGTCAAGGTCGAGGACGGGCGGCGCTTTATCTTCAGGCTGCGCAAGGGCATGCGCTGGTCCGATGGCGAACCCTTCACCTCGGAGGATTTCCGCTATTGGTGGGAGGATGTGGCCAATAACAAGGAACTGTCGCCCACCGGGCCGCCGATCACCCTGAAGATCGACGGCGAATATCCGGCCGTTTCCTTCCCCGATGCCTATACGGTCATCTATGAATGGTCGAAGCCCAACCCGTATTTCCTGCCGGCACTGGCGCGGGCGGCGCCGCTGTTCATCTACCGCCCTGCCCATTACCTGAAGCAGTTTCACAAGAAATACAAAGCGAAGAAAAAACTGACGGCGCTGGAGCGGGTGCGCATGCGCAACTGGGCCTCGCAGCACAACCGCATGGACGAGATGTACCGGCTGAGCAATCCGGATCTGCCGACCCTGCAGCCCTGGCGGCTGGTCAGCAAGCCGCCGACGACCCGCTTCATCGCCGAGCGCAATCCCTATTTTCACCGTATCGACAGCCGCGGGCGGCAACTGCCCTATATCGACCGCATCGTCATGCCGGTGGTCGATGCCAAGCTGATCCCGGCCAAGACCGGCGCCGGGGAAACCGATCTTCAGGCCCGGGGCCTCAGCTTCAGCGATGTGCCCTTTCTCAAGCAGAACGAGAAACGCTCCGGCTACAAGGTCAATCTGTGGCGGACGGCGAAGGGATCGCATTTCGCCATCTATCCCAATCTCAACGCCAACGATCCCGTCTGGCGCAAGCTGTTTCGCGATGTGCGCTTCCGCCGCGCCCTGTCCATGGCCATCGATCGGGCGATCATCAATGAATCGCTGTTCTTCGGCCTGGCGCTGGAAGGCAACAACACCGCCCTGCCGGGCAGCCCGCTTTACGATGAAAAGCGCATGAAGAAATGGACCCGTTTCGATATCGAAGCGGCGAACCGTCTGCTGGACGAAATCGGCCTGAGCAAGCGTAACGATGACGGCATCCGCCTGCTGCCCGACGGGCGGCCGATGGAAATCGTGGTCGAGACCGCGGGCGAATCGACCGAACAGACCGATATTCTGGAACTGATCACCGAAACCTGGCGGGAAATCGGCATCAAGATTTTCACCAAACCGTCCCAGCGCGAGGTGTTCCGCAACCGTATCTTCTCCGGCGAGACGCTGATGTCCGTCTGGTCCGGTTTCGAGAACGGCGTTCCGACCCCGGCCATGGATCCCTCCGAACTGGCGCCGACGACGCAGCAGAGCCTGCAATGGCCGAAATGGGGCCAGTATTACGAAACCTCCGGCAAGGCGGGGGAGCCGCCGGACATGCCCGCCGCCATCCGCCTGATGGAACTGAACGATGCCTGGCGCAATGCGAGGAGCGACGAGGAACGGGCCGCCATCTGGAAGGAGATGCTCGACATCCATGCCGATCAGCAATTCACCATCGGCGTGATTTCCGGCGTGCTGCAGCCCGTGGTGCGCAGCAACCGCCTGCACAATGTGCCGGAAAAGGCGATCTATAACTGGGATCCGGGCGCCGATTTCGGCATCTACATGCCGGATACCTTCTGGCTGGACGAGGAGGGCGGGTCGTGACGCCGCTGCGCGGATTGCTGCTGGCAGCCTTTCTGCTGTTTGTGCCGCATGCGGGGCAGGCCGGAACCTATGTCGACAGCCCCTATTTCGCCGATCGGGTCAAGGCGGGCAAACTCCCGCCGGTGGCCGAACGGCTGCCGGAAAATCCGCGCCTGACCAATGTGGCGGCGATGGGCCGTCAGCCCGGCCGTCATGGCGGCGATCTGCGCATGCTGATCGGACGGGCCAAGGATGTGCGCCTGATGATGGTTTACGGCTATGCGCGCCTTGTCACCTATGACAGCGATTACAAGATCGTTCCCGATATTCTGGAAAAGGTCTCGGTCGAGGCGGGGCGCAAATTCACCCTGACCCTGCGCAAGGGGCATCGCTGGTCGGACGGTCGTCCCTTCACCTCGGAGGATTTCCGCTACTGGTGGGAGGATGTCGCCAACAACAAGGATCTGAGCCCCGCCGGCCCGCCGCAGAGCCTGCGCATCAAGGGCGAGCTGCCGAAAGTCAGTTTTCCCGACGAACGCACGATCATTTACGAATGGTCGCGGCCGAATCCGTTTTTCCTGCCGGCCCTGGCGGGCACGGCGCCGCTGTTTATCTATCGTCCGGCCCATTATCTGAAACGCTTTCACGCCAGATATGCCGATGCCGACGAGCTGGCGGCGCGGGTGAAAAAGGCCCGGGCGCGCAACTGGGCCTCCTTGCACAACCGTCTGGACAACCAGTATAAATTCGACAATCCGGACCTGCCGACCCTGCAGCCTTGGGTGAACCGTACCCGCCCGCCCTCGGCGCGTTATATCGGCGAGCGCAACCCCTATTTTCACCGGGTCGATGAAAACGGCCTGCAGCTGCCCTATATCGACCGGCTGGTGCTGACGCAGGTCTCCCCGGCGCTGATTCCGGTGCAGGCGGGCGGTGGCGGCGTCGATCTGCAGGCGGCCGGGCTCGGCTTTCCCACCTACCCCTTCCTCAAGGGCAATGAGGATCGTGTCGGTTACAAGGTGCGCCTGTGGCGGACCTCGCGCGGGGCGCATGAGGCGCTGTTTCCCAATCTGAACGTCAGCGATCCGGCCTGGCGGCGACTGTTCCGCGACGTGCGTTTTCGCCGGGCGCTGTCGCTCGGCATCGACCGGACCCTGATCAATGAATCGATCTATTTCGGCCTGGCGCTGGAAGGCAATAACGGGGTGCTGCCCGACAGCCCCCTCTACGATCCGGCGTTGTTTCGCAAATGGGCGGTTTACGATCCGGACAGGGCCAATGCCCTGCTCGATGAGATGGGGTTGCGCGAACGCGACGGTGCCGGCATTCGCCTGATGGCGGATGGCCGGCCGCTGGAGATCATCGTCGAAACCGCCGGCGAGGATACGGAGCAGAGCGACATACTGGAACTGATCGGCGAAACCTGGCGGGAAATCGGCATCAAGCTCTATATCAAGCCGATTCAGCGTACGGTATTCCGCAACCGCATTTTCTCGGGGCTAAGCCAGATGGCGATCTGGAGCGGGCTGGAAAACGGCCTGCCGACCCCTGATGCCAGCCCCGCCGAACTGGCGCCGACCAGCCAGCTCGGCCTGCAATGGCCGAAATGGGGGCAATATTACGAAACCGGCGGCAAGGCAGGCGAACCGCCCGATCTGCCCGAGGCGAAGGAGCTGCTCGCCCTGTATGAACGCTGGATCGTCAGCACCGGCAACGAGGAGCGGCGCGACATCTGGGAGCGCATGCTGGCCATTCACGCCGATCGGCAGTTCACCATCGGCATCATCGCCGGGGTCCGCCAGCCGGTGCTGATATCGAACCGCTTGCGCAACGTTCCCGAAGAAGGGGTGTATAACTGGGATCCGGGGGCCCTGTTCGGCATTTACCGGGTGGATACCTTCTGGATAGACGAATGACCGTAAGAACAACGCATATCATGGATGGAAGCATCACGGCAGGGGCCGCCATCCGGCCCGGCCGGAGCGGGGGGGATCGATCATGCTGACCTATATTGCCCGGCGGCTGTTCATCATGCTGCCGACCTTGCTGATCATTTCTCTGGTGATTTTTCTGATCATTCAGGCGCCGCCCGGCGATTACCTGTCCAACATGATTCAGGAACTGCAGGCGCAGGGGGAGACGGCGGCGCTGGAAAAGGTGGCCTTTCTGCGCAAGGAATACGGTCTCGACAAGCCCATTCTCGAACAATATGCCGTGTGGATGGGGTTCTGGCCGGGGCCGAACGGTTTTTCCGGCATTCTTCAGGGCAACTGGGGCTGGTCGTTCGAGAACAATCTGCCGGTATCCGAAGTGGTGGGGGACCGGCTGACCCTGTCCTTCATCCTCAATTTCTTCTCGATGCTGTTCGTCTATATCGTCTCCTTTCCCATCGGGGTGTATTCGGCGACGCGTCAGTACAGCATCGGCGATTACGGCTTCACCTTCATCGGTTATCTCGGCCTGGCGACGCCGAATTTCCTGCTGGCGCTGATCCTGATGTATTTCGGCAATGTCTATTTCGGCATCTCCGTCGGTAATCTGATGGATCCGGCCTATCTGGATCAGCCCTGGTCGCTGGAAAAGATCCGTTCGGTGCTGGCGCATCTGATCGCGCCGGTGGTGGTAATCGGCACTTCGGGGACGGCATCGATGATCCGCCGTCTTCGGGCCAATCTTCTCGATGAACTGCAAAAGCAATATGTGGTTACGGCGCGGGCCAAGGGGCTGTCGCCTGCGAAGCTGCTGATCAAATACCCGATCCGCATGGCGCTGAACCCCTTCGTCGCCGATATCGGCAATCTGCTGCCGTCGCTGATTTCCGGTTCGGCGATCGTGGCGGTGGTGATGTCGTTGCCGACGGTGGGGCCGCTGCTGGTCGGGGCGCTGCAGAGTCAGGACCAGTATCTGGCGGGGTCGCTGCTGCTGTTCCTGTCGGTGCTGACGGTGCTGGGCATGCTGGTATCCGACATGCTGCTCGCCCTGCTCGATCCGCGTATCCGCCTGGGGGGAGGGGCAAGCAAATGAGCCAGAATGAGGATCGCCTCGAACACTGGGTCAATCCGGCCCCGTTCGATCCCATGTCCGTCGAGAAGCTGTCGCCGGAACAGGAAAAATTCTACATGGCCTCGCAATGGCAGATGATGTGGTGGAAATTCCGCCGCCACAAGCTGGCCATGGCCTCGGGCATATTGCTGATCGTGGTTTATCTCGGGGCGCTGTTTGCCGAGGTGCTCGCTCCTTACGAGCTGCGCAGCCGCAATGCCCGGCATATTTTCGCCCCGCCGCAGGGCATTCACCTGTTCGACAAGGGGGAGTTTGTCGGACCCTTCGTCTATGGCTACGACCGCAAGCTGGACCTGAACACCCTGCAGCGCATCTATACCCCCAATCCGGACAAGGTACAGAAACTGCGCTTCTTCTGTTCCGGCGACAAATACGATTTCTGGGGCCTGTTCAAAGGCGATTTTCATCTGGTCTGCCCGGCCGAGGGGGGAACCTTCTTCCTTCTCGGCACGGACCGTCTGGGCCGGGATATCTTCTCGCGCATCATTTACGGCGCCCGCATTTCGCTGACCATCGGTCTGGTGGGGGTGGCGATATCCTTCATTCTCGGCATTACGCTGGGCGGGCTGTCGGGCTATTACGGCGGCTGGGTCGATAATGCCATACAGCGGCTGATCGAAATGGTCAGCTCCTTTCCGCATCTGCCGTTATGGATGGCCCTTTCGGCGGCGCTGCCGGTCACCTGGTCGCCGATTCTGGTCTTTTTCGGCATTACGGTGATCCTCGGCCTGCTCGACTGGCCCGGGCTGGCGCGGGCCGTGCGTTCGAAGCTGCTGTCGCTGCGCGAGGAGGATTTCTGCACCGCCGCGCAGCTCATGGGGGCCTCTCCCGGGCGGATCATCGGCCGTCATCTGCTGCCGAGCTTCATGAGCCATCTCATCGCTTCCGTATCGCTGGCGATTCCCTCGATGATCCTGGGCGAGACGGCGCTGTCCTTTCTCGGGCTGGGGCTGCGCCCGCCGGTGACCTCCTGGGGCGTGCTGCTGAACGAGGCGCAGAACATCAATGCCGTGGTCATCACCCCCTGGCTGCTGTTTCCCATGGTGCCGGTGATCGTGATCGTTCTGGCCTTCAATTTTCTCGGTGACGGGCTGCGCGATGCCGCCGATCCCTATAAATAGCGGCTTTCAGCCGAAATCGCCGGCCCGGAACAGGGCCTCAAGCCCGGCCCGGTAATCCGGATAGGCGAGGGCGATACCCAGCTCCCGCTTGATCAGATCGTTGCGCACGCGCTTGTTCTCGGCATAGAAGGAACGCGCCATGGGGCTGAGATCCGCTTCCTCGAACGCAATGGCGGGCGGCGGGGGCACCTCCAGCAGGCTGCAGGCATAGGCGGTCACATCCTGCGGCGGGGCGGGCAGGTCGTCGCAGACATTGTAGATGGCGCCGGGGCGCGGCCGGTTCATCGAGGCGATCAGGACCCGGGCCAGATCCTCCACATGGATGCGGGAAAACACCTGTCCGGGCTTGACGATCCTGTGGGCGCGGCCGGCGCGAACCGCCGTCAGGGCATTGCGTCCGGGGCCGTAAATGCCGGGCAGACGGAAGATATGCACCGGGGCGTTGTCGCACAGATACAGATCCAGCCATTCGCGTTCCGCCGCCGCCCGGCTGCGGCCGCGTTCGGTGGTCGGGGCGGGCGGGGTCTGTTCATCGACCCAGGCGCCGCCGCGGTCGCCATAGACACCGGTGGTGGAAAGATAGCCGATCCAGCGTAGGTTTTCCGCCCTGCGGATCGCCTCGCCCAGACTATGGAGCACGGGGTCGTGCACCCCTTGCGGGGGAATGGCGCTGAGGATATGGGTCGCCTTTTTCACCGCGGCGCGGATCGCAGGAGAAATGTTGCCGTCTTCATCGCTGCCGGCATCGAAGGGCAGGATGGGGATGTCCTGCCCCTGCTTAAGGGGCGGGCGCAAGGTGCCGGTGATCTCCCAGGGGCGGCCCCGCAGCGCCGCGCGGACATGGCGGGCCGTATAGCCGTAGCCCAGGCAGAGCAGATGAAATTTTTCCGCCGTCATGGGATCAGGGCTGCGCGGCCAGAATGACGCGGGCGGAAAGACGTATTTTCTGCGATACCGTCATCGGCGCCTGTTTGGCAGTAATCATCGGGGCGGCTTCGGCGCGGGCGTTCAGCATGGCCGGACGTGCCCCCATGGGCGGATCGGTTTCCAGCCTTTTCAGACGGAAGCGACGGCCGGGAAAGGCGGCCTCGAGCATGACGATTTCCTGACCGATGCGTTCGTACAGGCGCTTGCGCAGCAGGGCACGCGCGGCTTCGCGTTCCACCAAGGTCGGATTGAATTCAAGACGGTTGATGCGAAAGCGCAGCCCCGGGCGGCTGAGGCTGGCGGCGCGGTTGCGCAGACCGTCCAGCGCATCTTCGCCGAGGCGCGCCTGGGCCGAAGCGCTCCAGCGCTGCAGACCGCTGCGGTCCCGGCTGTTGGAAAAGCGGGTGATCCGCCATTCCCCCGCGGCCAGCCGGGCCAGCCCCTGCAGCATCTGGCTGCGGATGGCGGCGACTTCCTCGCCGTCGAGGGCCGCGTCGATTTCCACATATGCGGTCGCCCCTTCGGTTTTGATCCAGTCCTCCACGGTCAGGGACAGGGCGACGATGTCGTCTTCGGCCTTGATGCCTTCGGCGCGGGCAAACCCAGACATGAAGACGGCCGTCAGCAGAAAGATCGCGATGGCGCAGCGGGACGGAAGCTGCTTCAATGGCGGGCGACAGGATGATTTCATGGTCTCGGCTCCATCAGCGCATGGGGAAAGAGATAGTATCCCGAGCATGACTTCAGATAAAGGCGCCTCCATGACGGGAATCGGGCAAATATGCCAAAGATCGTGATATTTCGGTGGCTTGCTTCTCTGCTGCCGCTTGTGATCCTCTCCTCGCCCCTGGCCGCACAGACCGGGATGAAGGCGGCAGAGGCACGGCGTTATGAGGCCTGTATCCAGCGCACGCGCAGCGACCCGGAAACAGCGGTGGAAGAGGCGCTGTCCTGGCGGGATATGGGCGGCGGGTTTCCGGCCCGCCATTGTCTGGCCCTGGCGGAAGCGGCATTGGGGGCGCGGCAACCGGCGGCGCTGCGCCTTGAAGACCTCGCCCGGGACATGCAGAGGGAAGGCAGGGCTGCCATGGCGGCATCGGTGCTGACCCAGGCGGGGAACATGTGGCTGCTTGCCGAAAACCCGCGCCGTGGCGAGGCCGCCCTTGCCCGCGCCCGCCGGCTGCAGCCGGGCAATATCGCCGTGCTGCTCGATCATGCCCGCATGCTGGCGGCGCTGCAACGCTATGCAGATGCGGCAGCCACCCTGGATGTCCTGCTGCGGCTGGATCCTTCCCGGGCCGATGCGCTTGTCTTCCGGGCGGCGGCCCGGCGGCATCTGGGCAGGCTGGACATGGCCATGGAGGATGCACAACTGGCCCTGGCGCTGCGCCCCGGCATGGCGGAGGCGCTTCTGGAACGGGGATATCTGCATCGCCTCGCCGGGCGCAATGACGCCGCGCGCCGCGATTGGCTCGCCCTGCTCAACCGCAACCCTTACGGCCCGTCGGCCGATGCGGCGCGGGCGGCGCTGGCCGCGATGGATGTGAAGGTGGAAGGGGATGTGAAGGTGGAAGGGGGCCGGGGGCGGCAGTAGCTTCTGCCGGTATGGTGAGCATTCGCCGCATGAAGGCAAAAACCATATTTCGCTTGATTTTACACCTGAAAAAAGGAGAAAATCATTTCCTTATCACAACCCCCTGTATCGTATGGGTATAAAATCAGGGGGAAAACGATACCTGAGGGGGGGAGATATGTATAACGGATATATCCGTAAGGCCACATTGTTTGCCGTTCTGTTCGTGTCCGGGCTGATGGCGGGTAATGCCAGGGCCGTTGTCATCGATTTCGATGGATTGCCGTTTCTGAGCGCCAGACAGACCATCAGTATCGGTACGAGTTACGAAGAAGACGGTTTTCGTATTACGGCCGGGTCGCTGGCCTATTTTACCAGTGCATCCGATGATGTGATTGCTTCAAGGCCTGCCTTGTTCGGTAATCTTCCGAATACTGAAATCACACTGCGGCAGATAAACGGAAATCCGTTTACGCTGCATTCGATGGATTTGGCTGAACTCGACCATCTGGCGAAGCCCACGGTTACCTTTACCGGTTTGCGCAGCGATCATTCCATTGTGACGCAGAGCTTTGATCTCGACGGCAGTTTTCCGCTGCTTTCGCTGACGGGAAGGGCGGAAACCTTTTCCTTTTCCGCCGGTTTTACCGATTTGCTTTCCGTCAGCTGGTTTCAGGGACCGGCGGGGCCTTCCTTCAACCGCACCCTGTATTCGCATCAGTTCGATAATATTGTCGTGACGGCCTCGCAGACGCTTCAGAACGTACCTGTATCCGGAGGGATCGGCCTGTTCGTCCTGGGCTTTGCGGTATTGACCGGATTTATGCGCCAGCCGGGAAGGATCTGAGGCAGCCGGACCGGGCAGGCGGAGCCTGTCCCCACCCGGCGTCTGTTCCGGCTTCCGCTCAGATGCCTGCATTCCGTTCCGTGGCGCGCTCGTTCAGCCATCCGTCGTTGCCCGATCGGAATGGGGGCTCAGGGTTTCGGAGGGGGTGGCG
>JALXAG010000144.1 GCA_026992315.1 Sneathiellales bacterium
GCGCGGTTATGTCGTAATCGTCGAAAACCGGCAGGATGCGCACGGTTTCGCCAATAATACCGAGTTCACGGTCGGTCATGTCGCGGTCGGCGGCGGACATGATGACCATGGTGTAAATCAGCGCCACGTGCTGGCTGATCGGATTGCTCATTTATTTCTCCCTGATGCGGGGCATGATTGCCGGCCGCTGTCATATTCTTCAAACATAGGAAAGGGGCGGTGGCGGTGCAAGGGCGGGCGCATGGCTTTGCATTCGCTCGCCGGCGATTTCAGGCGCCAAGGAAGGTGTGGATTTCCTCCAGGGCCGCCGCCAGTTCGAGGCGGCGGATGACAACGCCTTCGGGCAGGGCGCTCAGCAGACGGCTTGGGGTCATGGCATCGAGAATGACAAAAACGCCGCGGTCGTCCTGGCGGCGAATCAGGCGGCCATAGGCCTGTTTGAGGCGCAGGCGGGTCAGCATTTCATCGTATTGGCGACCGCCGAAATGGCGGCGCCGTTCGCGATGCAGGATATCCGGACGCGGCCAGGGGACCCGATCGAAGGCGAGCAGACGCAGGGAGCGTCCGGGCACATCGACACCATCGCGCACTGCATCGGTGCCGAGAAGGCAGGCGTTCTCCTGTTCGCGGAAAATATCGACCAGGCTGCCCGTATCCATAGGATCCACATGCTGGGCATAAAGGGGCAGTCCGGCGCGTTCCAGCGGGGCGTGAATGCGCTCATACACCCGGCGAAGGCGCCAGATGGCGGTGAAAATACCAAGCCCGCCCCCTCCGGCCGCCTGAAACAGTTCGCGATAGGCGGCGGCGACCTGATCGAGGGCATTACGGCGGATATCGGTAATGACGAAAACCCGCGTCGCTTCGGCGTAATCGAAGGGGGAGGGGAAGCGCAGCCGTTGTACCGAGCCGGGCAGATGGCTGGCGCCGGTGCGCGCTTCCGCCGTTCGCCAGTCTTCGTGATCGCCCTGATCGTTCAGCGTGGCCGATGTCATGACAACGCCATGGGCTCCTTTCAGGACCGTGGCGGCGAAGGGAACGGTCGGGTCCAGCCAATGGCGGTGCATGCCGATATCGGTGATCCGTCCCTCATGGCGGTTGACGGCCAGCCAGTCGACCATCGGTGAGGCGGGGTCTTTGGCCGCTTCTGGCGGGGTTAGGCTCTCCAGCATGTCGATCCAGGCGGCCACAGGCAGCAAGACCCGGCGATCGAGACTGCCGATCAGCGCCTCGATCCGCCCGATCTGCTGCACATCCAGCAGGGGCGGGTCGGTTTGTGCGCTATCCTTTATCAAATCGAGCAGGGCGTTCTTCAGGGTCTTTGCCGGGTCGAGAATGGCGCGCATGGCCGCGTGCAGGGCAGTCGCGGCGGTTCTGAGTCTGTCGGTGGCCGGCAGGGAATCGCATTCCTGCCCGTAGGCATCGTCCTCCCGCCCTTCGCCGCGTGCCAGCACCTGATCGAATGCGGCATGGAGGAAAGTTTCGGCCGGGCCGTGCGGGGCCGATTGGGCGATGCGTTCCAGCCAGCCTTCCCCGGGCAGGGCCGCGGCGGCATGCAGCAGGGCATCCAGGGCCCCGGCCGCATCTTCGCGGTCGCCGATCAGATCCTCCGCACGCTTGCGCAATCCGCGGGCGCGGCTGCGGGCGCGCCCTTCGGCACCGCGCAGCCAGCGGCGCAGCTCCGCCCCTTCACGGCCGCTCAGACAGGCGGAAAAGGCGCTGTCGGCGGCGGCGAACAGCTGGTGGGCCTCGTCGAAGACATAGCGGGAGGGCAGGTCGCCGGTCTTCTCCCCGGTACCATCGAGGCTGCCAAGGGCGGCATTGACCATGACCAACGCATGATTGGCGATGACGATCCGTGCATGGGCGGCCTTGCGGCGGTTGATTTCGACGAAGCAGCGCCGGTAATGGGTGCAGGCGGCATAGATGCATTCGCCGCGCCGGTCGGCCAGCCCCAGGGTGCGGGCAGGGCCGAACAGGCCGACCATCCAGGCGGGGAAATCGCCGCCGAGAAGGTCCCCGTCCCTGGTATGGCGGATCCAGCGGGCCATCAGCGCCAGCGGTATGGCGGCGCGGCGGTCGATGGCCCCGCCTTGCAGGGCCTCCTCGAAATTGAGCAGGCAAAGATAATTTTCCCGGCCCTTGCGTAACACGGCGGCGCGTGCCTTTTGTGCAGGATCGGGGAACAGGCGCGACAATTCGCCGTCGATCTGGCGCTGCAGGTTGCGGGTGTAGGTGGAGATCCAGACACTGCCGCCGCTGCGTTCGCTCCACAAGGCGGCGGGGATCAGATAGCCCATGGTCTTGCCGATGCCGGTGCCGGCCTCTGCCAGAACGGTGTGGGGCTGACCGCCGATATCCCTCGGGGCGAAGGCGGCGGTGACGGCGGCGGCATAATCGCTCTGCGCCGGGCGGGCTTCCGCTGCCGCGCCAAGGCTTTCGGCAAGCCGGCGGCGAACCTCGTCGGGGTCGAGGATAACCGTGTCGGCCGGCGGCGGCGGGGCGCGGTCCTCCCATTCCGGCAGGTGGCGCCAGACGTCGAACCCGTTGCCGGTGCGTGAATCTGCCGCGGGAAGCAGGGGTTTGAGCAAGGTGCTCCATCCCCAGCCGGCCGCTTCCAGCACCGTCAGCATCGCCGCCGCTTCCTTCTTGTCGCCGGGCGGGCGTTCCGTCATTTTCCGGGCGAGGATGGCGGGAAGCTGCAGCAGCAGCGCGGCTTCCGCGAAGGCATCGTCCGGGACGGGCAGGTTCAGGGCGCGGGCAATGCCGCCGACCGTCGGCGTGCAGGGCGTGGCCGGACAGGTGAAGGCGAACAGTTCCAGAATTTCGTAGTGATCCACCGCCGGAATATCGAGACGGGCGAACAGGCTGCGTCCGTGACACAGCAGGACCGGACGACCCGCCAGATGCCGTTGTAGCCGTCCGGGCGCCAGTTCGGTGATCTCGCCGTCATTATCGAGCAGCAGCGCCTGCCCGGCATGGGCGACAAGTGCCGGCGGTGCGGTCGGGGGCAAAGCGTTTTCCGCGGGAATGTCATTGGCATCGGTCATGGTGAAACGTTTATAGAACGCCGGCGCGGCAATTGGTATAGCGGCGCGATACGCTCTGACCGATTGACGCGGCGGGCGCTTTTCCGTATGAGTTCTGACCCGCCCGAAGGAGGTAACAGATCATGTCGGATGACCGCGAACTTGCGCTGCAGAGCAATGCCTGGCCCTTTGTCGAGGCCCGCAAGCTGCTCGACCGTATCGAGGTGCTGGAAAAGGCGCGCGGCAAACGGCCGGAATGCATTCTGTTCGAGACCGGTTACGGACCGTCCGGCCTGCCGCATATCGGAACCTTCGGTGAAGTGGCGCGCACCACCATGGTTCGCCATGCCTTTTCATTGCTGAGCGATATTCCGACGCGGCTGATCGCGTTTTCCGACGATATGGATGGCATGCGCAAGGTGCCCGCCAATGTGCCCAACCGCGATGTATTGCAGCAGCACCTGCAAAAACCGCTGACGGCGGTGCCCGATCCGTTCGGTACCCATGAAAGCTTCGGCCATCACAACAATGCCCGCCTGCAGGCCTTTCTCGACCGTTTCGGTTTCGATTACGAATTCTACAGCGCCAGCGAATGCTACCGCTCCGGGCGTTTCGATACGGCGTTGCGCCGGGTCCTGGAATGCTATGACGATATCATGCGCATCATTCTGCCGACCCTGGGGCCGGAGCGGCGGCAGACCTATTCGCCCTTCCTGCCGATTTCCCCGGTCAGCGGTCAGGTGCTGCAGGTGCCGATCGTCGAATACGATGCCGATGCCGGGACCGTGGTGTTCGAGGATGTCGATGGCAGGCGCAAGGAAGTGCCGGTCACTGGCGGTCATTGCAAGCTGCAGTGGAAGGCGGACTGGGCGATGCGCTGGTATGCCCTCGGCGTCGATTACGAGATGGCAGGCAAGGATCTGATCGATTCCGTCAGATTGTCGGGGCGGATCGTCAAGGCGCTGGGCGGATTGCCCCCGGAAGGGTTTTCCTATGAGCTTTTCCTCGATGAGAACGGCGAGAAGATCTCGAAATCCGTCGGCAACGGCCTGACCATCGACGAATGGCTGCGCTATGCCAGCCAGGAGAGCCTGTCGCAGTTCATGTACCAGTCCCCGCGCAAGGCCAAGCGGCTTTATTTCGACGTCATCCCCAGGACGGTGGATGAATATATCAGTCATCTGACGGCCTATCCCGGACAGCCACGCGACAAGCAGCTTGCCAATCCGGTATGGCATATTCATCAGGGGCACCCGCCCGCGGCCGATGTGCCGCTCAGCTTCAACATCCTGATGAACCTCGCCAGCGTCTGCAATACGGAGGACAAGGCCGTTCTCTGGGGTTTCATCACCCGCTACGTGCCGGGGGCGACGCCGGAAAACCATCCCCTTCTGGACGAGCTGGTAGGGTATGCGCTGGTCTATTATCGGGATTTCGTCAAGCCGAAGAAACGCTATCGCCTGCCTGACGAACGCGAACGCCGTGCCCTGAGCGATCTGGCGGAACAACTGCGTGCCCTGCCCCGCGATGCGGCGGCGGAGGATATCCAGAACGTCATTTATGCCATTGGCAAGGCCCATGAATTCGCCAATCTGCGCGATTGGTTCAGGGCGTTGTACGAAACCCTTCTGGGCCAGCCGCAGGGGCCGCGTTTCGGTTCCTTCGTTGCCCTCTACGGTATCGGGGAGACGCTGAAGCTGATCGAGGCGGCGCTGGCGGGCGAGCTGGCAGCAGACCAGGCGCAGGAAGAGGCTTAAGGCCCCCCGTCCCGGAAGCGGCTTCCTGAGGGAAGACGCAAAAAAGCAGGGGCGCCGCTGGCAGCCCCCGCCTTGTTCCTTACCCTGCCTCGCTTGTTCGTCAGTAGACGGAGCAACCGGCTGCGTAATCGAAATACAGCTCCCGTGCCCGGCGGCAGACGGGACCGACCTGCAGGTCGCGGTCCTCGAAGCGGGTGACCGGCACGACCTTGCCGTAATTGCCGGTATTGAAGATTTCATCCGCTTCGCGCACATCCTGCGGGGTGATGGTGGTTTCCTGTACCTCCTGGCCGTCTTCGCGCAGCAGCCCGATCACCCGCTGACGGGTAATGCCGTTGAGGAAGGTGCCGTTCCACACCGGGGTCTTGGCAATGCCGTCCTTGACGATCCAGATATTGGCGGTGGCGAATTCGGCCACATTACCCACCGGATCGCACATGACGGCATTGTCGAAGCCGCGGCGGTTGGCATCGACCAGGGCACGCTGGGCGTTCGGGTACAGGCAGGATGCCTTGGCATCGTTCGGCGCCATGTCCCGTGCCGGACGCCGGTAGGGGGACATGCAGGCGCTGAAGCCCTTGAATTCGGGCATCGGCGCTTCATAGACCGCCAGGGTGAAATCGGTCGAATCGGGATCGGGGGCAACGAAGCCGGAGCGGGCGAAATAGACCGGCTTGATGTAGAGTTCGGCATCCTTGGGGAACATGCGGATGCCCTCGATCGCCAGATCACGGATCTCTTCGCTGCTTTTCGTCGGTTTCAGCCCCAGGGCGACGGCCGAACGGTTGAGGCGTTGGCAATGCAGATCGAGATCCGGCGCCAGCCCGTTGAAGGCCCGGGCCCCGTCGAACACGACGGTGGCCATCCACATGGCATGGTTCATCGGACCGATAAGCCTGGTCTCCTCATCGCCCCAGACACCGTCATGATACACTTTCGCCGCCATGTTCCGATCTCCTGACAGAAATTTTGCGCAGGCATTTCGCGGCCGGGATACCGCTGCCGCATACCACCCTGCGCTGATTTGATAAAGAAAAGCTTTATACCCTATACCTTAAGCAGGGTGGGCGCGAAAGGAGGATTTGCATCCGTCTTCGCCGTTGGCGAAAACTTGAAACAAGATTATGGAATAAGGGGTTGCAGCAGAATTTTTACCGCTTTTCCGCTGTTCTCAAGGCTGATTATTGCAGGGGTAAAGGACCGGGGTGCTTTGATTTTGCCATGCCACGGGCGTGCCGCCGGCGAGCGGAGATATCTCGATTGCCGGGATTCCCCCTTATTGGGGGTCGGCAAGGGCCGCGAATTCAGTAAAAGGGGTATTGGTGACGGAAAGGATCTTGGCAATGCTTTCCGTACTTGGCCAGCGGGGTTTTCCCTCACGCGAAAAACGCTTGCTGCGGTTGAATGTCGTCGGATCGAGCCCGGCAAGCCGCGCCAGCCCCGATGTGGACAGATCATTCCGCCGGGCAAGTTGGTCTATCGCGTTCCAAATGCCCTCATGAGTTAACATGGGAACATCTTCTTACAATTTATGCTTGGTGTCGATAGGAACAAGATCGCATCGGTTCGCGGCGGTCCGGGGCTGGTTTCGTTGCCGCATATCGCGTGCATCCGGTTCCGTCCGCCTTTTTCTTGCGGAGCGGCGGAACGATCCGCTAATGTCCCCGCCATGAGCGACGATCTGATCTATACCATCGTCCGCCGCGCCGACTGGGCACAGGCGGAACGGGCCGGGCATTACGCCGGATCCGCCGACGATCGCAGGGACGGGTTTCTGCATTTCTCCTCTCCCGCCCAGGTGGTGGAAAGCTGTGCCCGTCACCGTGCCGGGGAAGACGATCTGCTGCTGGTGGCGGTGTCTGCCTCAACCCTCGGCCCGGCGCTGAAATGGGAACCTTCGCGTGGCGGGGCGCTGTTTCCGCATCTGTATGCGCCGCTCGATCTGGAACATGTCGCCTGGACGGCCCCCCTGCCATTGGGGAAGGACGGGCGTCACGTCTTTCCCCCGGCCCTGCAGGAAGGCGGGCCGTCATGAGCATGCTGAGCAAGCTTGCCGTTCTGCCATTGCGGCTGCTGCCGCCGGAGGCCGCCCACAATCTGACGGTCAGGGCACTGCGTGCCGGTCTTTATCCGCGCATGCGCGGGCGGTTCGACCGTACCCTGAAGACCCGTTTATGGGATCTGGACTTTCACAGCCCCATCGGCCTTGCGGCCGGATTCGATAAAAACGCCGAGGCGGCGGATGCCATGCTGGCCATGGGCTTCGGCTTTGTCGAGGTCGGCAGCGTTACTCCCCGGCCGCAGCCGGGCAATCCGCGTCCGCGTATTTTCCGCCTGCCTGAGGATCGCGCGGTGATCAACCGCATGGGTTTCAACAGCGATGGCCATGCCGTGGTGGAGGCCCGGCTGCGCCGCCGCCTGCGGCGGGGGTTGCTGGGGGTCAATCTCGGCGCCAACAAGGACAGCAGCGACAGGATGGAGGATTATGTTCAGGGGCTGCGTCATCTCGGCCCCTATGCCGATTATGTGGTGGTCAATGTGTCCTCGCCGAACACGCCGGGGCTGCGCGATCTGCAGAAGGGCGACAATCTCGAATTACTGGCCGGGCGGATGAGCGCGGCCCGCGACGAGGCCGGCCTGGCCGTGCCTGTTCTGCTGAAGATCGCGCCGGATCTGGATGAGGAAGGGCTGGCGGCCGTGGCTGCGAGCGCGCGGCGTTTCGACGGTGTGATCGTCGGTAACACCACCCTGTCGCGACCGGAAGGGCTGGTCTCCCCCCGGGCGGGGGAACAGGGCGGGTTGAGCGGAAAACCGCTGTTCCCCCTGTCCACCCGCGTCTTGGCGCGGCTGTATTGCCTGACCGGCGGGGCCGTGCCGCTGATCGGCACCGGCGGGATTGCCTCGGCCGAGGATGCCTATATGAAGATCATGGCCGGCGCCAGCCTGGTACAACTGTATACGGCGCTGATCTACGAGGGACCGGGCCTGATCGGGGCGCTGAACCAGGGGCTGGCCGATCTGCTGCGCCGGCGCGGCTATTCGCATCTGTCCGATGCGGTGGGCGCCCGGGCCGAAGAAATCGCCGGGGCGGACTGGCGGCCTCCCTCCTGAAGGTCGGCGCCGATGGCCGGCGGGCATCAGAAGCTGGGCGGGGTGCAGGCGGTGACCACCTCGCACGGCACGTTGCCGGTATTACGGAAACGATGCGGGCGGCGGCTGTCGAAATAAAAGGCGTCGCCGGGGCCGAGGACGGCGCGTTCGCCATCCACCGTCACTTCGAGATGGCCATTGACGATGACGCCGGCCTCTTCCCCCTCATGGCTGAGCATGGAACGCCCGGTATCGCTGCCCGGTTTGTAGGTTTCGTGCATGACCTGAAGCTTGCGCCCCGACAAATCGCCGCCGACCTGCAGAAAGGAAATCGACCCGCGGGAGAGTTCGGTCAGCTCGTCACGGCGGAAGAAAACCTTTTCCTTGGGGCGGAAGTTCTCGGCAAAGAAATCCGACATGGATATGGGGATGCCCTTCAGCACCTTGCGCAGCGAGGCGACGGAGGGGCTGGTGCGGTTCTGTTCGATCAGCGAGATCATGCCGTTGGTTACCCCCGCCCGTTTGGCCAGCTGGCGCTGACTCAGCCCTGCCGCCTCGCGCACCGAGCGCAATCTGCTGCCGACATCGAATTCCATGCCTCTTCTCCCTCCCAGCCGTTCAGGCAATATTTCCTATGCAATCGATTAATATATTAAACACTTTAAACGCTGTGTCGGCAGTTTTTCAAGGGAAGGCGAGTTAAGGAAAAAGCGCTTGTCCAATTTATGGGACATGCTAGCCTCGTTCTACGGATAATATGAGGAATTGCAGGGAGCCCGCCATGGACAACGCCGTCAACAATCTGGAAGCCTTCTGGATGCCGTTTACCGCCAACCGACAGTTCAAGGCAGCGCCGCGCATGTTCGTTGCGGCCAAGGACATGTATTACACCACGGCCGAGGGCCGCCAGGTGATCGACGCCACGGCGGGGTTGTGGTGCGTCAATGCCGGCCATGCCCGCCCGCGCATTGTCGAGGCGGTGCAGAAACAGGTCGAGGAACTCGATTATGCCCCGGCCTTTCAGATGGGCCATCCGCGTGTGTTCGAGGCCGCTTCGCGCATCAGCGCCCTGATGCCGGGCGATCTGGACCATGTCTTTTTCGCCAATTCCGGCTCGGAAGCGGTGGATTCCGCCCTTAAAATCGCCATTGCCTATCATCGTGCCCGCGGCGAGGGCACTCGTACCCGCCTGATCGGCCGCGAGCGCGGTTATCACGGCGTCGGTTTCGGCGGCATTTCCGTTGGCGGCATCGTCAAGAACCGGATGTTCTTCGGCAGCCTGCTGACCGGTGTCGATCATCTGCGCGATACCCACGATCCGGAACGCAATGCCTTCACCCGCGGCCTGCCTGAATATGGCGCCGAACGCGCCGACGATCTGGAGCGGCTGGTCAATCTGCACGATGCCTCGACCATCGCGGCGGTGATCGTCGAACCCGTTGCCGGTTCCACCGGCGTGCTGATGCCGCCGAAAGGCTATCTGCAGCGCCTGCGCGAGATCTGCGACAAACACGGCATCCTGCTGATTTTCGATGAGGTGATCACCGGTTTCGGGCGTCTGGGCTCGGCCTTCGCCTCGGATTATTTCGGCGTACAGCCGGATATGATCACCTTCGCCAAGGGCGTTACCAACGGTGTCGTGCCCATGGGCGGCGTCGGTGTGCGCAAGCATATCTACGATGCCTTCATGACCGGCCCGGAAAACATGATCGAATTGTTCCATGGCTACACCTATTCGGGCCACCCGCTGGCGGCGGCGGCGGCGCTGGCAACGCTGGATACCTACAAGGAAGAGGGCCTGTTCGAACGGGCCGCCGAACTGTCGGGATATTGGGAAGATGCGGTGCATGCGCTCAAAGGGCTGCCCCATGTCATCGACCTGCGCAATCTGGGCCTGATTGCCGGGATCGAGCTTGAGCCCATTCCCGACAAGCCGACGGCGCGCGCCTTCGATGCGTTCCTGAAATGCTACGAGAAAGGACTGCTGATCCGTACCACCGGGGACATTATCGCCATGTCGCCGCCGCTGATCATCAGTAAGGAGCAGATCGACCAGATCTTCGACATTCTCAGTGGCGTGATCAAAACGCTCGACTGACAAGGAAAACCGCCCGGGGAAACGCGGCCAGACCCTGGCCGCGCGCCCTTTATGCTGGGCGGGTGACGATGAAAATACTTGCTGAACCCAGGATATGAGGAGTTGCACCATGCTGATCGGTGTGCCCAAGGAAATCAAAGTTCACGAATATCGTATCGGCATGACGCCCGGCAGTGTCCGTGAGGCGGTGCATCACGGTCATCAGGTGCTGGTGCAGAAAGGCGGCGGGGCCGCCATCGGTCTGGATGACGAGCAATATCGGGCCGCGGGCGCTGAAATCGCCGATACGGCCGAGGAAATCTTTGCCCGCGCCGATATGATCGTCAAGGTCAAGGAGCCGCAGCCCCAGGAATGCGCGATGCTGCGCGAGGGGCAGATTCTGTTCACCTATCTGCATCTGGCGGCCGATCCCGTACAGGCGGAGGGGCTGACGAAATCCGGCTGCATCGCCATCGCTTATGAAACCGTCACCGATGATCGTGGCGGTCTGCCGCTGCTGGCGCCGATGAGCGAGGTTGCCGGGCGCATGTCCATTCAGGCCGGCGCCCGCTGTCTGGAAATGGAGGCCGGCGGACGCGGCATGCTGCTGGGCGGTGTGCCCGGCGTTGCCGCGGCCCGGGTTGTGGTCATCGGCGGTGGCGTTGTCGGCACCAATGCCGCGCGCATGGCCATGGGGCTGGGGGCGCAGGTGACGGTGCTGGACAAATCGCTGCCACGCCTTAACGAGCTGGACATGATCTTTGGCGGGCGGCTGTCCACGGCCTTTTCCACCATGGATGCGATCGAGGAACTGGTGCTGGAAGCCGATCTGGTCGTCGGTGCCGTGCTGGTGCCGGGGGCGGCGGCGCCGAAACTGGTCAGCCGCGAACAGGTGTCGCGCATGAAGAAGGGGGCCGTGCTGGTCGATGTGGCCATCGATCAGGGCGGTTGCTTCGAAACCTCGAAACCCACCACCCATGCCGATCCGACCTATATCGTCGATGACGTGGTTCATTACTGTGTCGCCAACATGCCCGGTGCCGTGGCACGGACTTCGACTTTTGCCCTGAACAACGCCACGCTGCCCTTCACCCTGGCCCTTGCCGATAAGGGATACAAGCAGGCGCTGCTGGACGATGCCCATCTGCTGGCCGGCCTGAATGTCTGTAAAGGGCATCTGACTTATGAAGCCGTTGCGAAGGATCTCGGCATGCCCTTTATGGAGCCGCAAAAGGCCCTGGAGCTTTGAAATAACGCCGGCTGAAGAATTGAATACGCTTCACAGGTTCTGAACCGTGTCATCCGGGATCCCCGCTCAGGCCGGGATCCCGGTTTTTCATTGATTTCGGTCCGGGGGGCGATCGCCTTGCCCGAGGCGTGCTGCACCTGTATGTATGGCCGGAATCTGCTGAAAGATATAAATTTGTTTGTACATAAACAAGAATAGGTGTTATACGTATAAGAAATGCGGGATTTATGCGCCCGTTAATGATTTATCTATCACTTTCGGCTATTTTGTAATATATATATACATATGAACATGCAGGCGATAGAAGATTTCAATTCCAGGTTTGCGGACGATGCCGGATAAGAAGGCGGGCATGAATGGCGATATGCATGATGTAACGCCGTGCAAGGGCGGGGTACCGCTTCCTGCGGCTTTGCCGAAGGATGCCGTGCCGCTGTTGTCTCCGCAGGCGGCGGCCGAAGGGGGGCTGTTGTCGGCATCCTGGGGAAAATATGTTCTTTCCCTGGCTGTTTTCGGTCTTTTTCTGTTCATTGCCGTGCTGATCTGGCGGCTCGATGTTTCCCGCGTCGCCCGGCAGGTCGAAACCGCCCGCCAGTTCACCGCCGAGCAGGCCGCGCTCAGGCTGGAGCAGTATTTCAAGGTTCGCATCGATCTGATCCGTAGTGTCGCCAATGCCAGCGATCACGCGGCTTCCTTGCGTTCGGGGCGGGAATTGCTGGCGACCCTGCCGGGGTTGCGGGCGCTGGGCTGGCGCCGCCGCGGTGACGGGCTGGATGTCGTCATGCCGGAGCTGACCGGCAGTCTGCTGCGCCGTGTCCGTGATTTTCCCCTCGGCCCCGAACGTAAAATGGTGGCTGCCACCGTTCGTTCCCTGCAGGGGCAGGGCGGGCAGCCCGATCTGATCGTCTGGCTGCCGCGCAAGGCGGATGGCGGCGATACGGGGCATTCCGGTGTGATTGCTGCTTTCCGGCTGCGCCCGATGGTCGAGGAGGCGCTTTCCCCGCGGGTGCTGGAGCAGTTCGAAGCCCGCCTTTCGGGGCCGGACGGGCTGATCTATGCCTCTGATTCCGAACGTGGCGATATCCGTCCCGCCGCCGATGAAGGGCAGGTGGTGCGCATAACCAACCGCCAGTGGCGGCTGTATCTGACCCCGCGTCCCGAACTGGCGGAGAGTTTTTCTTCCCCGACAGCGCGACTCAGCGCCCTGGTGATCGCGGTTCTCGGGGCGATCGTCAGCGTGCTGCTGCTGTTGCAGTTGCGCAAGCGTGAAACCCTGAACCAATTGCGCGAAGAGGCGCGCATCGCCGGCCAGCGCCTGGCGATCCTGACTGAAAATGCCGCCGAGGCCTTCGCCCTGTTCGATGAGAATGGCAGCCTGCTGATATCCAACCGGTTGTTCAGGCATCTTTTCAGCGGCAAGGACGGGAAATGCACGAACGGGGAGCAGAGCCTGTGGCAGCTTGCCGAATGTCTGTCCCATCAGACGAAAACCCCCGATGGCGGCAAGGAACTGCGGCGGTTCATCAACACCTTCAAGGCTTATCCGGACGATAACGCCACCCTCGAGATCGAACTGGCCGACGGGCGCTGGTATCAGTTTGTGCTGTGGCGGTTCGCCGGTATCGGCATCTCCTTTTCCGCTCATGAGATTACCGAGCACAAGGCGGCCGAACAGGCCCTGGCCGAGGCGGCACAGGCGGCAGAGGAAGCGGATCGGGTGAAAAGCCGTTTTCTGGCCGCGGCGTCCCATGACTTGCGCCAGCCGCTGCATGCGCTCGGCATTTTCGCCACGGCCCTGATGCGCAACGCCAAAAGCGACGAGGACCGGGTTCTGATCACCAAGATTCAGAGCGCCCGCCAGTCGCTGGAAATGCTGATATCCTCGCTTCTGGATATTTCCCGCCTCGATGCCGGTGTGGTCGAACCGCGGCGGCAGGATTTCGCGCTTAACACCATTCTGCAGCGTATCCGCCTGGAAGCCGGGGCGGAGGCGGAGGAGAAAGGCATTCGCCTGATCCTGGTGCCGACACGCCTGCATGTACACAGCGACCCGGGGCTTCTGCATTCCGTCATCCGCAATCTGGTGGCCAATGCGATCCGCTATACCGAGAAGGGCAAGGTGCTGATCGGCTGCCGCCGTCACGGCGATTGCCTGCGGCTGGAGGTATGGGATACGGGGCCCGGGATACCGCCGGAAAAACAGGCGGAGATTTTCGAGGAATTCCGTCGCCTCGACCGGGATGCGAAATCCCACCCCCAGGGGGCCGGGCTCGGCCTGTCGATTGTCGATCGTCTGTGCAAGCTGCTGGAGCATCCCCTGCACATGGATTCCTGGCCCGGCCGGGGAACGCGTTTCGCCATCGATATTCCGCTGGCAGCAGCCGGGGACAGCTGCATGCCGGTGCGCATTGTCGCTCATCCATGCGCACCGGAGGAAAAGCTGGCCGTGAAGGCCGCGATCATCGGCGGCAATGAGGATGCCGGGCGCTATATCCGCCATTGGGGTGGGCAGGTCCGTGCCTATGAGGATTTCGCGGCGCTGAAGGCCGATGGCGATTATCTCGGCGGTTTGGATGTCGTGCTGTGCGATGATGTGCTGGCCGCCGGGCAGGACACAACTGTTCTGGCGGCGGAACTGGGCGGGGCGGAAATCGGTTTCATCGCCCTTTCACGGCATCTCGATGCCGATTGCCGCGATGGCTTCCGCAAGCTCGGCTGGCTGGCATTGCAGGTGCCGGTGAACCCGGCCCGTCTGCGGGCGGCGCTCAATGCCGTGAAAAACGAAACCAGACACAGCGCCAGCCGCGCCTGATGCTGCCACGATATCGTTCCGCCGCTGAGGCGGGCGGCTTCTGCCTTTTTCTTTGGATCTTGCTGCCCCTGCCTGGATTGCGGAGGGCAGGAGCAATATGCGTATGCGGGATGCCGGGGCAGCGGATGACGGAACGAAAAAGGGCCGGTTCGCTCCCCCGGCCCTTTGTTACTGCTTTCAGCCCACGGATTTCATATCCGCCGGCATGGCGCGATTGCCCTTTTCCCAAATGTCATTCCCCGCTGCGCTTTTCCTTGTCGAGCCCGAGCTGGGCGGCGAGAATCACCGCATGGGTGCGGTTGTTGACATTCATTGCCCGCAGGATGGCGGTCACATGCACCTTCACGGTGCCTTCCACCAGATTGAGCATTTTGGCGATTTCCTTGTTCGACTTGCCCTGGGCCAGCAGGCGCAGCACTTCGCGCTGGCGGTTGGTCAGCCGGGCAAGTCGGGGATCGGAGCCGTCGCTCGGTGCCGGCGGGTTCTTGATCAGATCCTCGGGCGGCAGATAGACATGACCGGTCAGCACCCGGCGGATGGCATCGATCATCGCATCGGCGTTCGATGTCTTGGGCAGGAAGCCGGAGGCGCCCGCGCGCATGGCATCGCTGATATCCTTGCGGGTATCGTTGGCTGAGACGACGATCAGCGGTGTTGTCGGTGCCGCGGCGCGCACGGCGGCGACACCGTCCGTCGGGTTGCGCCCGGGCATGTTCAGGTCGAGCAGAACCAGATCGTAGTCATCCGATATCTGTTCTTCGACCTCGTCGAAATCGCTGGCCTCGACGACTTCGGCATCCTTGTCGATTTCATAAAGGATGTGCCGCAGCCCATCCCTGAACAATGCATGGTCATCAGCAATCAGAATGCGCATTATTGTCACCAGGCTATTGTTGTCATCAACAGATCCGTTTTCCCGACCCTTTACCGGCCGGACGTTCAGACCCTTCACATCAAGTTATTACTAAATATCTTTGCAAAGTTACACAGTTTTTCAAACAGATGATGGATTCTACGGCATATCATGCGGAAATTTCATCTGAATATGATTAAATTCATATTCATTGGCGAAAATATCAGTTGTTCCGCCTGGCCTGCCTGAGTTTTCCGGCCGGTGGCAGGTGTCGGTCCAGAGGGCTTTTCATTCGTTACTACACTCATGATTCTGATGGGGGCGGGATGTCTGGTTTTCTCCTTTCCGATGCTTGCGCTGCCGGCGGCGGGCGGCGTAACGCTCGGCCATATCCACAAGGGCCATGGCCAGTTCTTCAGGCTCGATGTAGCGGATGATGATCATGACAAATCTCCTCTATTAATAATGATAATCAATATCAATAAAGGAGATTTGTCAACAGGCATGCCTGCCCTGCAACAAGGCGGGTCGCTGCACTTCCGGCTGTCGGAGCAGCCCTGCCGCCTGCTGTCGGTTTTCCCGGCTGCTGTCAGGTCTGCGGCCAGGCGCGTCCGATAATGGCGCCGAAATCCGATTTTTGCGGCAGGGTTCCCAGGGCATATCCCCAGTCCCCGCCCAGGCGCGAGGCGATGAAGGCATCGCTGACTGCAGCGGGGGAGAAACGCAGCAGCAATCCGGCCTGCAGCAGCAGCGCCATGGTTTCGACCATGCGCCGTGCCGTTATTTCCGCGCTTCCCTGTGCCAGCATCGCGCCGAGGTCGTCCAGGCGTCGGTCGTAGAGGCCGCTGGCGCCGCGGGCCTCGTTCAGTTCGGCCATCAGGATATCGATGGTTTCGGGCGTTTTGTACATGGCGCGCAGCACATCCAGGCAGATGACGTTCCCCGAGCCTTCCCAGATGCCGTTCAGCGGGGCTTCGCGATACAGCCGGGCCATGGGCCCTTCCTCCACATAGCCGCCGCCGCCATGACATTCCAGCGCTTCGGCCAGAACCGTCGGGCAGCGCTTGCAGGTCCAGTATTTGCCGATGGCGGTGGCAATGCGGGCAAAGGCCCTTTCCTCCTTGCTGTTGGCGGCCATGTCGAAGGCATGGCCCAGACGCATGACCAGAAGGGTCGCTGCCTCGCTTTCCAGGGCCAGGTCGGCCAGCACCGTCTGCATCAGCGGCTGATCGATCAGCCGTTTCTGGAAGGCGGAGCGATGGCTGGCATGGTGCATGGCCAGTACGGTCGATTTGCGTATCAGCGCCGCGGAACCCATGGCGCATTCAAGGCGGGTGTTGTGTACCATTTCGATGATGGTGGGCACGCCGCGGCCTTCCTCGCCGACCATGCGGGCCCAGCAATCGGCATATTCGATTTCCGAGGAGGCATTGGAACGGTTGCCGAGCTTTTCCTTCAGGCGCTGAATGCGGATGCTGTTGCGGCTGCCGTCGGGGCGGAAGCGCGGTGCCATGAAACAGCTCAGCCCGTTATCGGTATAGGCGAGGGTCAGAAACATGTCGGACATCGGGGCGGAGCAGAACCATTTATGTCCGCGCAGCAGGTATTCGCCGCCGGGGCCGCCCTTGCCGATGGGGGTGGCACGGGTGGAATTGGCGCGCACATCCGATCCGCCTTGTTTTTCGGTCATCGCCATGCCCATGGTGGCCCCGCGCTTTTCGGCGGCCGGAATGAAGCGGCGATCATATGTGCCCGACAGCAGGCGGGGTTTCCATTCGGCGGCGATTTCGGGCTGGCGCTCCAGCGCGGGGATGCCGGCGAAAGTCATGGCGATGGGGCATCCCACGCCCTGTTCGCCCTGATAAAACAGGTAGGACAGGGCGAGGCGGGCAAGTTGCGCCCCGTCGCGGCCTTCGTGAACCCAGGCGTAATTGTGCACGCCGTGGCTGACAGCCAGATCCATCAGGGCGTGATAGGCGGGGTGAAAGCGGACTTCGTCAATCCGGTGGCCGAAACGGTCATGGGTGTGCAGTTCCGGGGTGTAGCGGTTGGCCTGTTCGGTCCATTCGGCGATTTCCCGGCTGCCGGTGCGTTTGCCCAGGCGGTCGATATCCGCCTTGGCCCAGTCGGCATTCCAGCGTTTCAGGCTTTCCAGCAGGACGGCGTCGGTGGCCACGGGGTCGTAATCTTCCAGCACCGGGGGCTGATTGGTCACTTCATGGGTGGTGAAACAGTCGCTCATCTTTGCCGATCCTTATTTTGAGGGGCCACGGCCCCGAGAATGAAATCGAGGGCTTCGCCGAGGCCCGTGCCGTCATTGTCCGTGCCGCCGCCTCCGGCGATGATTTCACCGAGCGCACCGACGATGCCGCATGCCGCCGTTTCCGCATCCATCGGGCGGAAGCTGCCTTGTGCAATGCCGTCTTCCAGCACCTGGCGGAAGTGATCCCGGTAGCGGGCGCGAAAGTGCAGTCTTTCCGTTTCCAGTGCCGGGTCCAGCGGTTCGGCGGTCAATGCCGGTGCGATGGCTTGCGAACGTTGGGCACGGTTGAGAAAGGTGGTGATCATGGCGGTCAGCCTGTCGCGCGGCGGGGCGGGCGAGGCGGCGATATCGCCGATGACCGCAAGCTCACGGCCCGAAATGATGCGGAACAGTTCGACGAACAATTCATTGCGCGAGGGGAAATAGCGGTAGATCGCCCCCGTGGACAGGCCGGCGGCGGCGGCAATGGCGCTCATCTTCGTGCCGGAAAAGCCATGAT
>JALXAG010000145.1:0-10577 GCA_026992315.1 Sneathiellales bacterium
TGAGTCACCCTGCCTTTCCTGTGCGTGAAAGGGGATGATGCGCAGCCCGTTATTGCAGAACAGCAGATGTACTTCATGCGCCACCGCTGTCTGCCCGTCGAAATAACGTGCGGGGAAAGGGCCGGAGACTGCGTTCGGGTCTTGCTCAGAAGGAGAAGACATCGGCGATGTCATCCCCGAAGCCGGTTTCGTTTGCCTCATGCTGATGCATTTTGGCCGTGTCCAGTTTGCCGTTTACCTTCAGATGACGGGCGTAGAATTTGGCGGTTCTGTACTGGGTGAAAGCGGATCCGGTGCCCAGCAGGAGCAGTTGCAGAAGAAGATTGCCCATGGTCAGGCGCAACACGGCCCAAAAGCCCGGCGTCATGCTAAAGGTGACGTTACCCAGTGCCGTACCGGCGGCAAAAAGGCGGTAACGTTTACTGATATAGGCCATGTTGATGAGGAGAAGCCACGGCACAATCATCAGCAGGATTATACTGAATACAGACACCAGGGTCCGGACAATCTCGTCGGTATCGTCCGTCTGGGCGAGGAACTGTGCCTCGATAACGAACGGTAGTGCCACTGCCGCCAGAAAAATCAGAGTGGCGATGGCCTGAATGATGAAAAGCGCTCCGAGGCGGGGCCGGAATGTGGGGGAAAGGCTGCCGATGCGGATATCGGTCAACAATCGCCGGGTCAGGGCCCTGTCATACCAGGGGCGGCCCAACCCGAGGGAAAGGGCATATACGCTCAGATAGATCAGCGCCAGATTGGCAAAATGCCATGGGCTGCCGGAAAGCTGCGGGCGGATGCCGCGCCACAGGGTGCGCGACAGGCGGTAACGGCGGGATCGGTAATAGGCATAGCCGCCGAGATAGATGAGAATGAGGTAAAGCGCCCATTGCACGGATATCTGCAGGGCAGCGGGCTGTTCGCGCAGCAGAATATTCAGCAGACCCTGAACGAAGAAAAACGGAACGAGCGCGGCAAGCAGGATCAGAAAGCCGAGGAACAGTTCCCGGCCCGTGCCGGTGTATTCGAGGCTATCGCCATCGATCTCGAAATTCGACCACAGATAACGGCGGACCCGCGTCCGCCCCCAGAAGCGATAGAAGGACAGGGTGATCACCGACAGCAGAAGGTTGCCGAGCCAGATCTTGAACAGGGGCCAGAATCTGCCCGTGAAGCGGATCGTGGTATGACCTTCTGCTGCCGCCGTCTCCGCGGCTGCCCTTTCATCCCCTGACGGAGTCTCTTCCGCCGCCGTCCGCGTATCCATCGCAGATCCCCCCCTGGCACCGTTCGTCTGGCGAACGAATATTTTTCCTATACAGAAAGTATGAGAAATTGCTCTGCACGGCAAGTTTACCGTGCTTTGCCCATTGGCAGGACGGGTGCAGGCGTTATGATCTGCCGTGGCGATATTCGGAGCGAGGAATGAGTTTTTCCGGTACGGGAGAGAGGGTGAGGGCAGAAGCAATCGCTGCCTATATCGGCCCCTATGCGCGGTTTTTCCGTCGGGAGATCGCGGCGGGTGCTGCCGGGCGGTTGCCCGTTCTTTCCTTCTGCTGGCCGGGGGCATTGTTTCCCTTTGCCTGGCTGTGCTACCGGCGCTGTTACCGCAGCGCGGCGGTTGTGACCCTGCTCGTCGCGGCGGGGGAGGCGTTCTGGCCGGGCATCAACCCGATCATGTTTCTGCTGTGGGCGGGAACGAGCTTCATGGGAAAATCCTGGCTGGTCCATGTCGCTATTCGCGATATCCGGCAGATGGCCGCGGAACGGCCACTGAATGATGGCTTTGCCGGCAGCCGGGATGCGGGGGGCGACGATGACGGTTTCCTGCGCCGGGTGACGCTGGCCGGACGGCCTTCGCTGCTGGCAGGCGGTATGGGTCTGCTGGTCGAGGGCGGCTATACCCTGCTGTTCTATATGCCGGGCATGATGCCCTTCGGTGGTGTATGAGGTGAATATATGGATGCGGGGCTGATTGCGCTGGCCGTCGGGCTGGGGCTGTTGGGTTTCATCGAACCCTGCACCATGGGGGTGCATTTGGGCTATCTGGCCCGTATTTCCGGTGCCCGGGCGATGCAAAGGGCGGCCAGCCTTGCGCTCTTTGCCACGATGCGCGCATTGACGGCCGGGATGTTCGGCGTTGCGGCGGCAGCATTGGGCGAGCGGATCCTGGGCTGGCAAAATCTGGCATGGGGCGTGTTGGGACTGGCACTGATGGCGGTTGGCGGCATGTATCTGTTTCGCGGATCCGCCCCTTCCCTGCCGCTGTTCGCAGGGATCGCAAAAGCCCTGCGCCACCGGGGTGGCGCTGTCATGCTGGGGCTGGCTGGAGGGCTTGCCATTCCTGCCTGTGCGGCGCCGCTGCTGCTGGTTCTCAGCGGGGTCAGCGGGGCCGCGGGGGCATCTGCCCGGCTGGATATGGGGGATGGTTTCGTCCTGATGGCCATATTCGGCCTGTCGTTGAGCCTGCCTCTGATCCCGCTGAGTTGGTTTCCCGTTCTGGCCGGTCGGCTCGAGATTCTGTCGGTTCGTCTGGCCAAGGGCGGGCGATTGCGGCGGGTGCTGGGCGGGGTGTTCGCCCTTCTGGGCGTCTGGTCGCTGTATTTTGCCGTTGCCGTCGATATTCGCGATTGGGGGCTGTCGTAAATGGCGGTGGGCGGGCTGTTCCTGCTGTCCTTTCTGGCCGCGACCCTGCTGCCCCTGTCTTCGGAGGCAACCCTCGCCACCCTGCTGGCGGCCGGTCAGCCGCCTTTACTGCTGTTTGCCGCTGCCAGTGCCGGCAATATTCTCGGCGCGGTGGTCAATTGGGGGCTGGGGCGTTATGCCCTGCGCTGGCAGCATGCACGCTGGTTTCCCTTCTCGCCCGAAAGCCTGCACAAGGCGCAGGCGCGCTTTGCCCGCGTTGGTGCGCCGGTGCTGCTGCTGGCCTGGGTGCCTGTAATCGGCGATCCGCTGACCTTTGCCGCCGGGGTGCTGGGGGTTTCCTTCCCGCTGTTCCTGTTGCTGGTGGCCATCGGCAAAATGGCCCGTTATGCCGTGATTCTCGGCCTGTTCACGTCATAGACTTCCTCATTTGTCAGACGGGGGTGCCTCTGTCACGGTGCGATCCGGCGGGAAGAGAAGGGTGATCGTGGTGCCTTCGCCAAGCGTGCTTTCGAGCATGAGCTGTCCGCCATGCATTTCCATCATGGTTTTCGACATGTGCAGGCCGAGGCCCGTTCCTTCATGGGGGCGCGACATGATGTCGTGAACCTGGCCGAAGGGTTCGAGCGCCTTGGGAATATCCTCTGCGGCCATGCCGATGCCGGTGTCGGATATCCGTATCAGGATGCCGCCGCTTTCATGCAGTCGCCCTTCGACCGAGATGGCCCCCCCCTCGGGCGTGAACTTGATGGCATTGGAAACGAGATTGACGATGATCTGGCGCAGGCGCAGCGGATCGGCCCGTAGCCGGGGAAAATTTTCGGGAAAGCTGTGGCTGAGGGTGAGCCTGGCTTTTTCGGCCTGAACGCGCAGCAGCTGCAGGATGACGGATACGGCCTGTTTCGGGCTGACCTCCTCGTCGTTGATTTCGAAGGCGCCGGCTTCGATCTTGGCGACGTCGAGCAGGTCGGAAATGATGGCCAGCAGGTGACTGCCGGAACTGGCGATATCGCGGGCATATTCGCGATAGCGTTCGCTGCCCAGCGGCCCGAACAGTTCGGAAGAGAGAATATCGGCAAAGCCGATGATGGCATTCAGCGGTGTGCGTAGTTCATGGGACATATTGGCCAGAAACTGGGTCTTGGCGCGGTTGGCGAATTCCGCTTCTTCCTTGGCCTGGCGCAGGGCGGCCTGGGTGCGCCGCGCCGTAATGCCGAGGCTGAGGGTATCGGCCACCCGCGACAGGAACGACACCGCCGATTTTTCATGCGGGTGACCTTCGGGCAGGTAGAGGACAAGAACACCGATCGTTCTTCCCTGGGCCAGGATGGGCACGTTGTAATGGCCATGATCGCGCATGCCTGGATAATGGGTTTCATGGCGTTCATCGACGCATTTGGCGTGCTGTATTTTCTGGGTGACCGCGGCTCGGCCACACAAACACTGACCGAAAGCAATACCCTTACACAGGTGCAGCAGGGGCCCATCCATATTCTTGTGGGCGGCAAGTTCAAGGACTTCCCTGTCTTCCTTCTGACGTGTCAGGAAAATTCCGGCCTTGGGCAGCAGTCCGAGCCAGGGCACATCGCCGATCAGTACATCGATGGCCCGTTCAAGAAAGGTTATGGTGCTGGTTTCCTCCAGTGTCAGGCGCATCAGTTTGGTCAGGGCTTCTTCTTCGCCGGCACGACGGCGGGCGCGGCGCTCGGCGATTACCGCATCGGTGATATTGCGGCCGGTGCCGCGGAAGCCGATGAAATTCCCGGTCTCGTCGATGATCGGTTCGCCGCTCAGGGCGAAGAAGCATTTTTCGCCTGTCGGCAGAATGCGCGACATTTCCAGTTCATGGAAAGGCTGACGGCGTTCCAGATATTCGGCCAGGGTTTGTGGCTTTCCCTCCTCCGGCGGTGGGGAGAGCGTGTTTTCTTCCTCTCGGAAGGGTTCCTCCAGAATCGTTTCCGCAGGGGTGCCGAAGAGATCGGCATAGGCGCCGGAGAGGTAGGAGTAACGCATATGCCTGTCCGTTTCCCAGAACCAGTCCGAGGTGAGTTCGGCAAAGAAACGGAATCGTTCCTCGCTGCTACGGGCCTCGGCCAGGGAAAGGAAACGGGTCAGCCCGTCGGCCAGCCGCTTGGCGATGGCATCGAGCAGCAGTTCGTCATGGCCGGATTCGGCTCTGGCCTCGCGGCAGAAATGAATGCCCAGCATCCATGGCTGGTCGATTCTGGGAAAAACGGCCGTGAATAACTGGGACAGGGCGGGCTTGGCATCTATTTCAATCCCGATGTCATCGGGGGAGTGCAGGCCGGTTCGGCAGGGGCGTCGCTTTTGCAGCGCCTCGCGCATTTTGTCTGCCACATAAGGGTGCATCGGTCGCCAGCGGCGATCGTTGGGCAGGCCGGCGAAGCCTTCGCGCGCCTTTTCGGCATATAACTGCCATGAAGGGGCATCCGGATTACAGGGGCGGATCAGCCAGGCGCGGTCGCAGTCGAAAATATCCAGCATCAGGGTCAGGATTTCCGCCAGCATATTCTCCAGACTGTTGGCGGACAGGATCTTCCGGTCCAGTTTTTCCATGGCCTGAAAAAAATGCTGGTTCTGTAATCGCATATTTTACCGCCTGCATGATCTCCGTATGTCTATAATGCTATAGAAAACTCGGACGATTGCAGTAAAAAATCCCCTCCCAATATATGTTATGTCTTTGGCAATGAATGCGGGTACTCCTGAAAGGAGCATAACACCCGTGTTGCATGCCAATCCTTATCTTGTGTCATGTTTCTTCTTGCGATGTTTTATTCTGCAATGGGCAGGTGCGCAGTCCGAGCAGCCTGTATGCCGGGCAGAAACCGATCAGCCCGGTTGCCAATGGTATGATGCCGATCCATCCCCACGGAGTTTTCGGCCCGACAAAAACCAGGGCGATCAGTACGATTCCGACAATGATGCGCAATGCGCGGTCGATTCCGCCAACGTTCTTCATGGTGCAGTCCTCGTTTCTCGTCTTTTGCGTGGGCCGGCGATGCCCAGCCCGGTTGTTCTTCCCGGTTATTAGAGCATGAGCGGATGGGGAAATCCGTGACAATGTCACCGTGGAGGCGAATATGATCGCCCCATTTCGTCATCTGCGTGCGAAAGGTTTGATTATGGGTGATTTTGCCAATAACCTGTCTGTCACGGGACAGATACAGGTCCTGCAGCCGGGGGGCGCAGGGCTGGCGGGTGTGGGTTTTCGCGCGACTGTTCCGGACAGACCATAACAGACAAAAAACCGCCCGAGCGGCGGTCAGACAAAGCGGAGGGAACACAGATGAAATTGCGAACAATAACCCTGGCGGCGGCAGCGCTGGCGCTGGTTGCGGGTTTCGCCGCCCCGGCCCCGGAAGCCCGGGCCGCGACACCGAAAAACATTCTGGTCATTGCAGACAAGATCGATGATATCGTCTCTCTGGATCCGGCGGAGATCTTCGAATTCTCCGGCGGCGAGCTGGCGCGCAACGTCTACGATCATCTGGTTGAGCTGGATCCGCGCAATCTCGGCCCTCTGGTTCCCGGCATTGCCGAAAGCTGGTCGCTGGCCGATGACGGCGTTACCTATACCTTCAAGATCCGCAAGGGGCTGAAATTCCATTCCGGCAATCCGATCACGGCGAAGGATGCGGAGTTTTCCCTGCGCCGCGCCATCGTTCTGAACAAGACGCCGTCCTTCATTCTCAAACAGTTCGGCTTCACGCCGGACAATATCGGCGAAACCATCAAGGCGGTCGATGACTACACCCTGGTGATCAAGACCGACAAACCCTATGCGCCGAGCTTCTTCTACAACTGCCTGACGGCAACGATCGGCGGCATCGTCGATATGAAGCTGGCGATGGAACATGAAAAAGACGGCGATATGGGCCATGAATGGCTGAAGACCCATTCGGCCGGTTCCGGTGCCTATAAGGTCAAAAGCTGGAAGCCCAACGAATCCTATGTGCTGGAGGCCGTTCCCGGCTATTGGCGCGGGGATGCCAAGCTGAAGCGCGTGATCGTCCGCCATATTCAGGAACCGGCGACCCAGCGCCTGCTTCTGGAAAAGGGCGATGTCGATATTGCCCGCAAGCTGACGCCGGACGATATCGCGGCGATCGCCAAGAAGCCCGGCATCAAGGTGGAAAGCGATCTCAAGGGGCGGATCATGTATATCGCCCTCAATCAGAAACATCCGATTCTGAAAAACCCCAAGGTCGCCAAGGCGATGAAGTATCTGATCGATTACGACGGCATGGCCAACAGCTTCCTGCGCGGCCAGTTCGCGGTGCATCAGGCCTTCCTGCCGCTGACCTATCTGGGCGAACTGAAGGACAACCCCTATAAGCTGGATATCGAAAAGGCCCGGGCCCTGCTCAAGGAAGCCGGTTACGGTGATGGCTTCAATATCAAGATCTATGTGCGTAACGACCAGCAGCGCCTGGAAATGGCGCAGTCGCTGCAGAACACCTTCGCCAAGGTCGGCATCAAGGCGGAGCTGGTGGTCGGCACGGGCAAGCAGATCCTGACCGAATACCGCGCCCGCAAGCATGAGATCTATCTCGGCGCCTGGGGACCGGATTATCCGGATCCGCACACCAATGCCGATACTTTCGCCAGCAATCCCGACAACCGGGACGAAGCCAAGCTGACCGGCAAGCTGGCCTGGCGCAATGCCTGGGATATTCCGGAGCTGACCAGGAAGACCGAAGCGGCGGTGATCGAAAAGGACACGGCCAAACGCGCGGAGATGTATCGCGAAATCCAGCGCGAGGTGCAGAAGGATTCGCCTTTTGCCATCATGTTCCAGGCGACGATTCAGACGGCGATGAAGGATAACGTCAAGGACTTCATCACCGGCGGCGCCATCAGCGACGTCTATTACTGGACCACCAGCAAATAGGCGTTGCGGATGAACGGTATTGCACGCCCCGGCAGCGGCGCGGCAAATGAGGGAGGGCGCGGGCGCGCCCTCCCTTTATGGAAGAAGGCAAAGCCGACGGTGAAGCTGCTGGCCTCGCTGGCAGCAACGTTTCTGGGGCTGCTTCTGGTAACGTTCTTTATCGGCCGGGTCATCCCGATCGATCCGGTGCTTGCCGTGGTCGGCGAACGGGCCAGCCCCGAAGTCTATGAGGCGGCGGTCCGTCAGCTCGGCCTGGACAAGCCGCTGATCGTGCAATTCGCCCTTTATATCAAAAGTGTGCTGCAAGGCGATCTCGGGACATCGCTGCTGACGGCCAATCCGGTCCTCGAGGATATCAAGCGCGTCGTTCCCGCGACCCTGGAATTATCGACGGTGGCAACCGTTATCGGTGTCGTTCTCGGTATTCCCATGGGCGTTGTCGCGGCGGTGCATGCGGGGCGCTGGCCCGATCATATCGTCCGCCTGATCGGGCTGTTCGGCTATTCGATGCCGGTGTTCTGGCTGGGGCTGATGGGGCTGCTGGTCTTTTACGGCAAGCTCGACTGGGTGGCCGGTCCCGGGCGGCTTGACATTTTCTATGAGGATATCGTCGATCCCGTCACCGGCGTTATTCTCATCGATGCCCTGATCGCCGGGGATACGGAAGTATTCTTCAATGCGCTGTCCCACATCATCCTGCCGGCATCGGTGCTGGGCTATTATTCCATGGCCTATATCAGCCGGATGACGCGCAGCTTCATGCTGGAACAGCTGTCGCAGGAATACGTCACCACGGCGCGGGTGAAGGGGTTGAGCGAGGGCCGGGTCATCTGGCGCCACGCGCTGGGCAATGTGATGGTGCCGCTGATTACGGTGGTGGCGTTGTCCTATGCCAATCTTCTGGAAGGATCGGTGCTGACGGAAACCGTTTTCGCCTGGCCGGGGCTGGGCTTTTACATCACCAATGCCCTGATGTCGGCGGATATGGCGGCGGTTCTCGGCGGCACCATTGTCGTTGGGGCGGTTTTCGTCGGCCTCAATCTGTTTTCCGATTTTCTTTACCGTATTGTCGATCCGAGGGCCAAATGAGCGCTCTGAACAATTCTTCCGGCACGGCCAAGGGAGGGCTGAGGGTCTGGCTGACGGCGGATGAGCCTTCGTCGCGCTTTCATGCCCGCATGGTCCAGGCCTATCTTTCCTGGCTGAACTTCGCCTCCAACCCGCTGGCGCTGTTCGGGTTCGGCATTATCGTCATGCTGTTTCTGCTGGCGATTTTCGAGCCGCTGCTTCTGACCCACGATCCGCTGGCGCAGGATCTGTCGGCACGCCTGCTGTCGCCGGGTCAGCAGGGGCACTGGCTGGGGACGGACGGGCTGGGCCGCGACATCTACAGCCGCGTGGTTGCCGGCGCCAGCACCACCTTGTTCATCGTCTCCCTCGTGGCGCTGACGGCGCCGGTTGCCGGGCTGGTGATCGGCACCATCGCCGGTTATTTCGGCGGCTGGGTCGATGTGGTGCTGATGCGCATCACCGATGTGTTCCTGGCTTTTCCCAAGCTCATTCTGGCGCTGGCCTTCGTCGCGGCGCTGGGGCCGGGCATCGAAAACGCCATTTTGGCGATCGCCATCACCTCCTGGCCGCCCTATGCCCGCATCGCCCGGGCCGAAACCCTGACCGTGCGCAACAGCGACTTTATCTTCGCCTGCCGCCTGCAGGGGGCATCCTCGGCACGGATCGTGATCGGTCATGTGGTGCCGCTGTGCCTGTCATCGGTGATCATCCGGGTGACCCTGGATATGGCCGGGATCATTCTGACCGCGGCGGGGCTGGGTTTTCTCGGCCTCGGGGCCCAGCCGCCGATGCCCGAATGGGGGGCGATGATTTCCGAGGGGCGCAAATATCTGCTCGATCAGTGGTGGGTGGCAACGGTGCCGGGGCTGGCGATTTTCATTGTCAGCCTGGGCTTCAACCTGTTGGGTGACGGATTGCGCGATGCCCTCGATCCCAGGAGCGGCCAGTCATGACCGGTAACAGCCTGTTGTCGGAAAAACCGCTTCTGGAGGTCGAGGACCTGCATGTGCGCTTTCACACCCGCACCCGCATTGTCGAGGCCGTGCGCGGCGTCAGCTTCTCCATGGGGCGGGAAAAGGTCGGCATCGTCGGCGAGTCCGGCTCGGGCAAGACGATCACCGGCCGTTCCATTCTGCGCCTCGTCCGTCCGCCGGGCGAGGTGAGGGCAAAAAGAATCGAATTCGACGGCATCGACCTTCTCGGCCTGTCCGATCAGGAATTCCGGCGCATCCGCGGCAAACGCATCACCATGGTGATGCAGGACCCGAAATATTCGCTCAACCCGGTGATGAAGATCGGCAAGCAGGTGATGGAGGCCTATCGCCTGCATACGGGCGCCTCGCGCCGCCAGGCGCGTCAGAAGGCGCTGGAAATGCTGGAGGCGGTGCGCATCCGCGATCCTGAGCGCGTGTTCAATGCCTATCCGCACGAAGTTTCCGGCGGCATGGGGCAGCGGATCATGATTGCGATGATGCTGATCCCCGAACCGGATCTGATCATCGCCGATGAGCCGACCTCGGCGCTCGATGTGACGGTGCAGATGCAGGTGCTGGCGATCATGGACGATCTGGTCAGCCAGCGCGGCATGGGCATGCTGTTCATTTCCCATGACCTCAACCTCGTTGCCTCCTTCTGCGACAGGGTGATCATCATGTATGCGGGGCGGATCGTGGAAACCTGCAGGGCATCGGAACTGCACAATGCCAGGCATCCCTATACGCGCGGGCTGCTGGCTTCGCTGCCGCGCATCGATGCGCCGGTGGCGGAACTGCCGGTCCTGAAGCGGCGGGAGGAATGGAAAACGGACAGGATCGATCATGACCTCATCCGCTGAACATATGACGGTGCCGGGCCACGAGGACGGCACGGCGCCGATTGTCGTGGAACATCTGGATGTCTTCTTCGGCGAGGGGCGGAACAGAACCCATGCGGTGCGCGATGTGTCCTTTTC
>JALXAG010000145.1:10587-17492 GCA_026992315.1 Sneathiellales bacterium
GACTGGTGGGGGAATCCGGTTCCGGCAAATCGACGGTGCTCAGGGCGATTTCGGGGCTCAATCCGGACTGGAGCGGGCGCATAACCGTGCTGGGCCGGCAACAGGGGCCGAAACGGGAAAAGGCGTTTTACAAAAACGTGCAGATGGTGTTTCAGGATCCCTATGCCTCGCTGCATCCGCGCCATACGGTCGATCGGGTGCTGAACGAACCGCTGGATATTCACGGCATCGGCGATAAGGAGGAGCGCATCCGCGCCATTCTGGACGATGTCGGCCTCGGCCCTTCCTTTCGTTTTCGTTATCCGCATCAGCTCTCCGGCGGGCAGAGGCAGCGGGTGGCGATTGCCCGCGCCCTGATCCTGGAGCCGCGTATTTTGTTGCTCGACGAACCGACCTCGGCGCTGGATGTGTCGGTGCAGGCGGAGATTCTGAACCTGCTCAACCGGCTGAAGCGGGAACGCCGCCTGACCTATATTCTGGTCAGCCACGATCTGGCGGTGATCGCCCATATGTGCGAACGCCTGGCGGTGATGAATGCCGGCAGTATCGTCGAGGAGATGAGCGTCGATCAGCTCCGTCGCGCCGCGCCCGAAAAGGATTATACCCGACAGCTTCTGCAGGCCAGCCTCGGCTATGACCGCGAAACCGTTCGCCACTTCACCCGCTACGACTGAAGGGGACGTTTCAGGGTGAAATACCTGCCGAATATCACGGCGATGCCAGGCGTTCCAGGGCCTCGCGGTCGAGAATGATCACCTGTCCGCGGCGGCTTTCGCTCCAGCCCCGTTCGGCGAATTCACGCAGCAGGCGGCTGATGACCTCGCGCGCGGTGCCGATTTCGATAGCCAGGGCCTCATGGGTTCTGTGCACGGTGTCGTCTTCTCCTGCCAGGCGCAGCAGGCATTGGGCCAGCCGCTGGTCGAGGCGGTGAAAGGCAATGTCCTCCACCAGCATCATCAGATCGGCGATGCGGCTGGCGAAGGTGGAAAAGGCAATGCGCCGGAACGCGGGCGAGGCATCGATCAGCCTGCGGAAGGCCGGGGCGGGGATGGCCAGAACGGACAGGTCGGTTTCGGCGGCGGCTTCTGCTTCATGTGCGGTCCCGGCGAGAAGGGCGGCGGTGGACAGGATGCAGCTATCCCCCGGACCGAGGCGGTAGAGCATGATCTCCCGCCCCGTATCGGAGATTTTCCGCGCCGCGATTTTCCCTTCCAGCACCAGCGGGTAGAGGGTGCAGGGATCGCCGGGGGCAAAGATCACCTGGCCCGCGGGGATGTTGACGACCTTTCCCTGTTCGCGGATGATCGTCCGGGCGGGGTCGTCCAGCCCGGCAAGGGCCGGGTTGGTGCGGAAGGCTTCTTCGATCTGCCGGGCGTTGGGGTTCATTCGTGGCCGTTTCGTTTCATCGCTGTTGCGGGCAGGATAGGGCGGGGCCTCCCGCATGGCAAACATCGCGGTCATGATAAACAATGCGGGGGCGGGCATGCGCATCGGCATCGACTGGGGCGGCACCAAGATAGAAGGCGTCGCAATGGGGGAGGATGGCGCCATCCTTGCCCGCCGCCGCCTGCCGACGCCCCGGCACGATTACGGCGCCTGCCCGCGCCTGATCGCCGATCTCGTCGCCTGGCTGGAAGGAAAGACGGGGATGGGCGGCACGGTCGGCATCGGCATACCCGGCGCCCTGTCGCCGGCGACGGGGCTGGTCAAGAACGCCAATTCGACCTGGATGATCGGCAAGCCCCTTCAGCAGGATCTGGAACGGCTTCTGGGCCGTCCGGTGCGCATTGCCAACGATGCCAATTGTCTTGCCGTCTCCGAGGCGGCGGACGGTGCCGGGGCGGGGGTGCGGGTGGTTTTTGCCGTTATCCTCGGCACCGGTGTCGGCGGCGGTATCGTCGTTGACGGCCGGGTTCTGACCGGGCGGCATGCAATAGGCGGCGAATGGGGGCACAATCCGTTTCCGGGCTTCGATGCCAGGCAGGGGCCGGCCTGCTATTGCGGGCGGCAGGGCTGTGTCGAAACCTATCTTTCCGGCCCGGCCATGGCGGCGGAACACCGGCGGCGGACCGGGCGGGAGATGACGGCGGCGGCCATCGCCGAAGCCGCCCGTCAAGGCGATGAGGATGCCGTGGCCACCCTCGACATCTATGTGGAACGGCTGGCGCGGGCGCTGGCGGTGGCGGTGAACATGCTGGATCCGGATGTCATCGTCATCGGCGGCGGCCTGTCCAATATTGCGGATTTGTATGCCCGCGTGCCCGAACGGATGCGCCCGCATGTATTCAGCGATCGTTTCGACACTCCCATCCGCCCCGCGGCCCATGGGGACAGCTCCGGCGTGCGCGGGGCGGCGTGGCTGTGGCCACGGCAGGGGTGACGGCCTGTTACGCTATTGCGGGAAATGCCCGCGCGTGCGGTTGGCGAAGGCAACAAGCGACAGCATGACCGGCACCTCGACCAGCACGCCGACCACCGTTGCCAGCGCCGCGCCCGATTGCAGGCCGAACAGGCTGATGGCCACGGCAACGGCCAGCTCGAAGAAATTTGAGGTTCCGATCAGCGCACATGGCGCGGCAATCCGAAAAGGCAGCTTCCATGCCCAGGCCATGGCATAGGCGATGAAGAAAATGCCATAGGACTGGATCAGCAGGGGGATGGCGATCAGCAGGATGAGAAAGGGTTTTTCGAGGATCACCGGCCCCTGAAAGCCGAACAGCAGGGTCACCATGGCCAGAAGCCCGATGATGGAGAAGGGCTTGACCCGTTCGTTGAAACGGTTGACCGCGGCTTCGGCTTCGGCGCTTTTACAGGCATGGCCGGCAAGATGACGGCGGGTCGCAACCCCGGCGGCCAGCGGGATGAGAACATAAAGTACCACCGACAGGACCAGCGTCTGCCAGGGCACGGTGATATCGGTCAGCCCCAGCAGCATGGCGACGATCGGCGCATAGGCGAAGACCATGATCGCATCGTTCGCCGTGACCTGAACCAGGGTATAGGTGGCATCGCCGCGTGTAAGCTGCGACCAGACGAAGACCATGGCCGTGCAGGGGGCGGCCCCCAGCAGGATCAGCCCGGCGATATAGCTTTGCGCATCCTTCGGATCGATCAGCCCGGCGAAGACATATTGAAAGAACAGAACGCCGAGTGCGGCCATGGTGAAAGGCTTGATCAGCCAGTTGACGGCGATGGTGATGATCAGCCCGCGCGGTTTGGCGGCGATGTGGCGCAGGCTGGAGAAATCGACATTGACCATCATCGGATACACCATCGCCCAGATGAGAATGGCGACGATGAAATTGACCGATGCATATTCGTAAGAGGCAAGAACGGAAAACAGCCCGGGCATCAGCTTGCCGAGGGCAAGCCCGGCGACGATGCACAGGCCGACCCAGAGGGTCAGGTATTTTTCAAAAAAGCTGATTTCGCCCTGAATCGGGGCGTCGACCGTTTCTGTCATGATGGAGCCTTCTGTTGCTTTGTTCTGTTTATTCTGTTTTGTCAGGAACGTTCTTTCCGATAACGGGTGTCATCCTTTTCTGCCGGTGGCATCCGGTTCGGATTGCAGCGCAAAGGGATGAACCTTTCCGGCCGGGTAACTGGAGGTCTGAAGCTGCGGAATTGCCGGCACACGGAAACAGGACATTGTAAATACGATCCGAGGGCGTTGTCATGATGCGGGATTCCCGTTGTCCTCATGGGGGGCGGGGAAACATATCAGCGTATCGAGAAGGGGCGCGCATTCGCCGGCCTTGCCACCGCAGCAATCCTCCAGAAGATAGGCGATCAGGGAACGCATGGCGGCGATATCGGCGCGGTAGCGGATGCTGCGTCCCTGTCTCTGGCCGCGGATCAGCCCGGCGGCGGCCAGCACGGATAAATTGGCCGACATGGTGTTCTGGCGCACGCCCAGGGCGGCGGCGATTTCGCCGGCGCACATGCCTTCCCTCCCCGCGCGGATCAGCAGGCGGAACACATCCAGCCGCGTTTCCTGGGCAAGGGCGTTGAGGGCCGCTATGGCATCCCGTTTGTTCATGAATCCAAATATCGAGAATAATTGATATATTGCAAGCAAATGTTTTGTGGCAGAAATCTATTCCAATGAGGATATATATTGTTCAGTATGTGATCGTGATAAACAGAAACACACCGGCAGGCCAAGGTGATGCTGGTTTGTAGGGTTGGAGGAGTTGTTCGGTTGGGCAGGCGATGATTCATAAATCCTATACAGATGAAAATCATGAACTATCCGGCAGTTGCCTGTGCGGCAGGGTCCGCTGGCATGCGCGCGGGCCGTTTCGCCATGTCGTGGCCTGTCATTGCCGGGAATGCCGGAAGTGGAGCGGGCATTTCTTCCCCGGCATCCGGAGCAGGAGCGACCGCATCGTTATCGAGGGGGAGGAGTCCTTGCGCTGGTACCGGTCCTCCGAATTCGCCCGGCGCGGTTTCTGCGGCGAATGCGGTTCCACCTTGTTCTGGCAATCGGGCAGCATCACCAATATCGCCGCCGGGTCGGTGGACGGGGAAACGGCGCTCGGCATCATCCAGCACATCCATACGGGCGAAGCCGGCGATTATTACGATCTGTAGGGCGCAATCCGTGGCCGGGGGGATCAGATTTCAGGCGGGCGGATGATGCCGCTGCTTTTGATATCCTGCAGCACCACATTGGTCTGAACGCTTTGTACGCCGGGCTGGCGAAAGAGAAAATCTTCCAGAAAGCGGTTGTAAGCGGCCATATCGGCACAAAGAACCCGCAGATGATAATCGGATTGTCCGGTGGTGGCATAGCATTCCAGCACTTCGGGGCAGGCGCGGATGGCGGCGATAAAATCGTTGATATGTTCGGGATTGTGGCGGGTGAGCTGAATATGAACGATGGCATGAAAGCCGAGCCCCATTTTGGCGGGATCGACAATGGCGCCGTAGCGGGCGATGACGCCGGCATCTTCGAGCGCGCGGACCCGCCGCCAGCAGGATGAGGGGGACATGCCGGCCTTTTGCGCCAGATCGGCATTCGGCGTTCGGCAGTCCTGCTGAAGGGTTTCGAGAATGAGGAAATCTCTTTTTTCAAGCTTCATGCTGTTTCACGTTTCGGGTATATTGTGAGAAATTATTCCATTTAATCATCATTTATAGAGAATATATACCATAAAATGGCCGTAGCCGGGCCATTATGAAACATATTTTCATGCAGACGGCCCTATAATCAGGGCTATGAACGCACATTCAGGAACACATCATTCCCGGGAGGCGGCCGGCGCCGCCGGGAAGGCGGCCTATCGCCTGGGCGATCGTTACGATTTCGATCGGGGGCGGGTTTTCCTCACCGGTACGCAGGCGCTGGTGCGCATCATGCTCGATCAGGCGCGCCGCGACCGGGCGGCGGGGCTGAATACGGCCGGTTTCGTTTCCGGATACCGGGGATCGCCGCTCGGCATGCTGGATCATGAATTCTGGGCAGCGCAGGAACATCTGAAACGGCGCGATATCACCTTCATGCCTGCGGTCAACGAGGATCTGGCCGCCACCGCGGTTCTGGGCGCGCAGCAGGCATCCCTGGATCCCGATTGCAGGGTCGAGGGCGTGTACTCCATGTGGTACGGCAAGGGGCCGGGCGTCGATCGCTCTGGCGATGCGCTGCGCCACGGCAATGCCTATGGCTCGGCGCCGAAAGGCGGGGTTCTGGTCGTTGCCGGTGACGATCATGGCTGTGTTTCCTCCTCGATGCCGCATCAATCCGATGTTGCCTTCATGGCCTGGTTCATGCCGGTGCTCAACCCGGCCTCCGTCGGGGAATATCTGACCTTCGGTGAATACGGGCTGGCGTTGTCGCGCTTCAGCGGCACCTGGGTCGGGTTCAAGGCGGTTTCGGAAACCGTCGAATCGGCCCAGTCGGTCACGCTTGTTCCAGATCGGAAATTTGTCTTGCCCGACTTCACCCCGCCGCCCGGGGGGCTGCATGTGCGCCTGTCGGATCTTCCCAGTGCCGGTATCGAAACCCGTATGGCGGCCAAGCTGCGCGCGGTCGAGGCCTTCGTCGAGGCCAATCCGATCGACCGGCGGATCTACGATATCGACGATGCGGTGTTCGGCTTCGTCACCACGGGCAAGGGCCATCTCGATCTGATGGAAGCCCTGCGCCTGCTGGGGATGGACGAGGCGCGCTGCCGCGAATTGGGCGTGGATATCTACAAGGTGGGCATGGTCTGGCCGCTGGCGCGGCGCGATGCCCTCGAATTCGTGCGCGAGAAGCGCGAAGTCATGGTGGTGGAGGAAAAGCGCGGCATCATCGAAAGCCAGTTCAAGGAATATTTCTATGACTGGCCGGGCCACAAGCCTGAAAAGATGGTCGGCAAATACGATTCCAGGGCTTCGCATCCGCTCATCCCCTGGACGGGTGAGCTTTCGCCGCTGCAATTGGCGCCGATCATCGCCGAACGGCTGGCGCGGTTTTTCCCCGGCCTTGAACTGCAACAGCGGGCGGCCCACCTGACGGAGGGCAGGCCCATCGTCTTGCGCGATTATCAGGCGGCGCGCCGGCCCTATTTCTGCTCTGGCTGTCCGCACAGCACCTCCACCCGCATTCCCGAGGGCAGCCAGGCCGCATCCGGCATCGGCTGCCATGTCATGGCCAGCTGGATGAACCGCAGCACCGGCGGCTTCGCCCAGATGGGCGGGGAGGGGGTGCCATGGGTGGCCGTGTCGAAATTCAATGGCGGCAAGCATATTTTTCAGAATCTCGGCGAGGGCACTTGGTATCATTCCGGGGTGCTGGCGATCCGTCAGGCGATGGCGGCGGGAACGAACATCACTTACAAGATTCTGTATAACGATGCGGTGGCGATGACCGGCGGTCAGCCGGTGGACGGGCCGGTCAGCGTGGCCGGCATCGCCCAGAC